>JAJXZN010000016.1 GCA_021780015.1 Pseudomonadota bacterium | reverse complement strand
GCGTGCCGACCGGGGTATGCGGCGGCCGCGGCCCGGCGATCGGGCCCTTATAGCCAGGCTCTGCCCCGACGGAGACGGGCTCCGGATCGAACGCGGGAACCGGCATCATCGCAATCCGCAAGGCAGCCGGTGTTTCCTGTGCCAGGGCCGAGGCGGTGAAGAGGCCGAAAGGCGCGCCCGACTTTTGCCCGATGGTCAGCAGCGGCGCCTCTAAGCGATCGGTCTCTGCCTGGAAGACCGCCATGGCGTGGCTGCGGCGATGACAGACGAGTTCGCGCAGATCTTCCGGTTCGCCGCCGGTCGGCTCGTCGGCATCCATCGGCTGCGGCTGGTCGATCCCGTCGAAGGCGCGATCGAGCAACACGGCGGTGCGGACGAGGCGTTCGCGCGGTGTCGGCGCGCCGAGGACAACCGCGATATAGTGACGATTGCCGCGCGTCGCGCTGGCGACGAGATTGAACCCGGCATCGCAAGTGAAGCCCGTCTTCATGCCGTCGGCGCCCGGATAGCGGCCGAGCATGTCGTTGTGATTGGGAATGACTTTGCCGTCGACGCGCATGGCGCCGATGTCGAAGAGATCGGCATATTGGGGAAATGTCCGATAAAGCGCGCGGCCGAGGACGGCGAGATCACGCGCCGACGAATAATGGTCCGGGTTGGGCAGGCCGTTCGGATTGACGAAATGGCTCTGCTTCATGCCGAGTTGCGCCGCGGCGGCATTCATATCGTCGGCAAAGGCATCGACCGAACCGGCAACGCCTTCGGCGATCGTGATGGCCATATCGTTCGGCGATTTCACCATCAGCATTTTGAGCGCATTACCGAGCGTCACCTCGGTGCCGGGACGAAAGCCCATCTTCGACGGCGGCATGGAGGCCGCATAGCGCGACACGACGAGCGGCGTATCGAGCGAGATCTGATGGTCGCGCACCGCGCTCAGCGTGACATAGACGGTCATCAGCTTGGTCAGCGAAGCGGGAAACCAGGGCCGCGTCGCCTCGTTTTCATAGAGCACATCGCCGGTTGCGACATCCATCACGAGCGACGGGGTCGCCAGGGCGCGCCCGGCCGCGAAGACCAAGAGCGCAGCGGCAACCAAGCCATGAAGACGCAACCGCATGACATTGCCCTAGAGAATGAGCCGGCACCAGCACGGCGCTCTGAACCGCAACCCTAACGCCTCACAAACATTCTGCAAAGCGCCGAAGCCGCTCTTTAGTTCGCGCGAGATGCGGCCATTTCATGACGCTGCGGCCCCGCGCGGCGCTCAATCGCCCGGCGCCTTGGCCTCGATCGAGAGCGCATGCACGCCATCGGCGAATTCCGCCTGCAAAATCTCGTTGACCATCCGGTGGCGGGCGAGCGGGCTCTTGCCGCGAAAGCTTTCCGATACCACCTTAACGTTAAAATGCGTCTCGCCTGATTTACCGGCTTTCGCCGCATGTTCGATCACATGCGCATGGCCGGCGTGCCGGTGTGATTCGTCGATCACAGCAAGCGAAATCGGCGCCAAAGCCGCTTGTAATTTTTGCTTGATGCGCTCGGCTATATTAGGCTCGTCGCTCATCGAACTTCCCTTCATCGCACCCTGTGTCTTTTATCGAGGCAACCGGGTTGCGGCCACCGCCAAGACACTCATAATAGCGCATCATGGATTTGAATTCGCCGATCTTCGACCGCGTTAGAGCCAAGCCGAAGGCCAAAGAGCCGGTGCATAGCGTGAAAGTGCGCTGTGACCATCCGGGCTGCGCCGAGCCGGGCGAATTCCGCGCGCCGATGGGCTGGCAGCGCGAGGGCGAATATTTCAGCTTCTGCCTTGAACATGTGCGCGCTTATAACGCCTCCTATAATTATTTTCAGGGTATGAGCGCCGAAGCGGTCGCGCTTTATCAGCGCGATGCCTCGACGGGGCATCGCCCGACCTGGGTCATGGGTAACAATGTCGCCGGCGGCCCGCAGACGCGCGGCAGCGATCCGTCGCATTATGCCGACCCGCTCAATATTTTCAGCAACCGCACGGCCGCGCGGCGCCCGGCCGAGCCGGCAAAGCCCAAGTATGGTATTGCCGTCCGTAAGGCCCTCGATCACTTGGGTCTCGATGAAAATGCCGATGCCGACGCGATCCGCAGCCGCTACAAGGACATGGTCAAACGGCTGCATCCCGACGCCAATGGCGGCGATCGCTCGCTCGAAGACAAATTACGTGAAATTATCCGCGCCTATAATTATCTGAAGTCGGTCAAGCTCGCCTGATTTTGCGCCCGGTCTTCGGTGAATAGCCGCAACTTTTTGGGATCGCGCGTGAATTCCCCGCCTCGCGGCCGGCCCGCATGCTATAGCGTGGCCAGAACGGGCGGAACGGAGGATGAATGTCTGCCAATTCCTTAGCCGGTGAAGAGGCCCTAAAAGCTCTGCCGGACATGAAAATCTCGGTCCGCCAGGTGTTCGGCATCGATACCGACATGGAGGCACCGGCCTTTTCCCAAGCCGATCAGCACGTGCCGGAGCTCGACCCGGACTATCTTTTCGACCGTGACACGACGCTCGCCATCCTCGCCGGCTTCGCCAAGAACCGGCGCGTGATGATCTCCGGCTATCACGGCACCGGCAAATCGACGCATATCGAGCAGGTCGCGGCGCGGCTCAACTGGCCTTGCGTGCGCATCAACCTCGACAGCCATGTCTCGCGCATCGATCTCGTCGGCAAGGACGCGATCGTGCTGAGAGACGGCAAGCAGGTTACCGAATTCCGCGACGGCATTCTGCCCTGGGCTTTGCAGAACAATATCGCGCTCTGTTTCGATGAATACGATGCCGGGCGGCCCGACGTGATGTTCGTCATCCAGCGCGTGCTCGAAGTGTCCGGCCGCCTGACGCTGCTCGACCAAAACCGGGTCATCAAGCCGCACCCCGCCTTCCGGCTGTTCTCGACGACGAATACGATCGGCCTCGGCGACACCTCCGGCCTCTATCATGGCACGCAGCAGATCAATCAGGGCCAGATGGACCGCTGGTCGATCGTCGCGACGCTCAATTATCTGCCGCACGACAAGGAAGTCGGCATCGTCCTCTCCAAGGTGAAATCCTATCAGCGAAGCAAGGACGGCCGCGACCAGGTCAATAAAATGGTTCGCGTCGCCGACCTGACGCGCAACGCCTTCATGGCCGGCGATCTATCGACCGTCATGAGCCCGCGCACGGTGATCACCTGGGCCGAGAATGCCGAAATCTTCAACGACCTCGGTTTCGCCTTCCGGCTCACCTTCCTCAACAAATGCGACGAACTGGAACGCCCGCTGGTCGCTGAGTTCTACCAACGCTGCTTCGGCCAGGAGCTGCCGGAAAGCGCCGTGAATGTCGCGATGAGCTGAGGCCATGTCCGGGTCGAATCTCAAGCCGCCGGGCAAGGTCGAGGCGCCGCAGGAGCCGTTCAAGCGCGCCGTCGCCGGTTGCCTGCGTGCCATGGCGCATCTGCCGCAGCTTGAGGTAACCTTTGCGGCGGAGAAACCGAACCTGTCCGGCGCCAGCGCCGCCGCCCGCGTGCGCCTCTCCGAGCCGCCGCGCAAGCTTACGAAGCAGGATGCCGCGATCCTGCGCGGCAATGCCGATGCGATCGCGCTGCGGCTCGCCTGCCATGACGCCAATGTGCACCGCCGGCTGTTGCCGCAGGCGCCGCAGGCCCGTGCCGTCTTCGACGCCGTCGAGCAGGCGCGTGTCGAGGCGATCGGCGCCCGCCGGATGGAAGGCGTCGCGCAAAACCTCGGCGCCATGCTCGAGGACCGCTTCCAGCACGCCCGCTATGGTGAAATTCGCGAGCGCAGCGACGCGCCGCTCGAACAGGCGGTGGCGTTGATCGTCCGCGAACGGCTCACCGGCCAGAAGCCCCCCAAAAACGCCCAACGGCTGGTCGATCTCTGGCGCCCGCTCGTCGAGCAGCGTGCCGGGCACGATCTCGATCAACTCGCCACGTCGCTCGAAGACCAGCGCGCCTTCGGCCTTTCGGTCCGGCGACTGCTCTCGGCGCTCGACATGGGCGAGGATATCGGCTCCGATAGCAACGAAGAATCCGAGCAGAGCGAGGATCAGCAGGCCGGCGGCGACGATACCGAGGCCTTTGAAGGCCAGCGCGACGAAAGCGCCGACAGCGCCGAGTCACAGACGACCGAGGCCGCCGAGTCCGATGGCGAGACGGAGGTCGAATCGGTCGATGCGGCCGCCGGCGAATTCGAAGCGGACGAGGAAGGCGACCTCGGCGAGGGCGATCAAGCCGCCGATGCGCACCGTCCGCCGCCGAAGACGCGGCCGGACGTGCGGCCGCCGGATTATCAGGCTTTCACGCACAAGTTCGACGAGATCATCACCGCCGAGGCGCTTTGCGAGCCGGAAGAGCTCGAGCGGCTGCGCGCTTATCTCGACAAGCAATTGCAGAATCTGTCGTCCGTCGTCGGCCGGCTCGCCAACCGGCTGCAGCGCCGCCTGCTGGCCCAGCAGAATCGCTCGTGGGAATTCGACCTCGAAGAAGGCATGCTCGATACGGCGCGGCTGCCGCGCATCGTCATCGACCCGCAGCAGCCGCTTTCCTTCAAGCGCGAGAAGGACATGGACTTCCGCGATACGGTCGTGACCCTGCTGCTCGATAATTCGGGCTCGATGCGCGGCCGGCCGATCACGGTCGCGGCGACCTGCGCCGATATTCTCGCCCGCACGCTGGAGCGCTGCGGCGTCAAGGTCGAGATTCTGGGCTTTACCACCCGCGCCTGGAAGGGCGGCCAATCGCGCGAAGCCTGGCTGCAGGCCGGCAAGCCGGCCTCGCCCGGCCGGCTCAACGATCTGCGCCACATCATCTACAAGGCCGCCGACGCCCCCTGGCGGCGGGCGCGAAAAAATCTCGGCCTGATGATGCGCGAGGGCTTGCTGAAAGAGAATATCGACGGCGAGGCGCTGGATTGGGCCCATAAGCGCCTGCTCGCCCGCTCCGAACAGCGGCGCATCCTGATGATGATTTCGGACGGCGCGCCGGTCGACGATTCAACCCTTTCGGTCAATCCCGGCAATTATCTCGAGCGGCATTTGCGCTACGTGATCGAGGAGATCGAAACCCGCTCGCCGGTCGAGCTCATCGCCATCGGCATCGGCCATGACGTGACGCGCTATTACCGGCGCGCCGTGACCATCGTCGATGCCGAAGAACTCGGCGGCGCGATGACCGAAAAATTGGCGGAACTCTTCGATGAAAAGACCGCACCGGTGCCGGCGCACCATCAGCCGCGCGCCAAAAAGCGCATGCCGGTCGTGACGGTGCATTGAGCCTGACGGCTCTTCAGAGAGACCGGCTTACGCCGAGGCCTGCTTCTTCTCGATCTCGCGCTTCAGCGCGCGGGCGCCGGTCGAAAGCTCGGTTTCCGAGGCCTTGATCAGGAAGGCATCGAGACCGCCGCGGTGTTCGACCGAACGCAGCGCCGCGGTGGCGACGCGCAGGCGCACGTCGCGGCCGAGCGTTTCGGAGGCGAGCGTCACCTTGACGAGATTGGGCAGGAACCGCGTCTTGGTCTTGCGGTTCGAATGGCTGACCTTATTGCCGACGAGCACGGCCTTGCCGGTCAATTCGCAGCGGCGCGACATAGGTGATCCTTCCGGCCTTGCGGCCACAAACGAAGGCCCGCGCGCCGATTTGGGGCATGTTCCGATCGTAAAGCCGGTCGGCTTTTCGGAACACGCTCTCGGGCGCAGGCGGAAATCGAAGCGGGCTGTCTAAGGGAAGCCGGCGCCGGCGTCAAGCTTTCCGCGCCGGCCGGCCGCACTCATAGCCAGGGATGCGCGGCGTGCTCCTGCTTCTCGAAGGCGGTGATCTTGTCGGCCTTCTGCAGGCTCAGCCCGATGTCGTCGAGGCCGTTGATGAGGCAATGCTTGCGGAACGGGTCGATGTCGAAATGGATGACGCCGCCGTCGGGGCCGCG
>JAJXZN010000117.1 GCA_021780015.1 Pseudomonadota bacterium | reverse complement strand
ACGTGGCGCAGGATTCGATCATCACCATGCAGGATTGCGGCTCGCAGCGCGGCATCCGCATGCGTGCGATCATCGATGCCGGCCAGATCGTTGCGACGCTCGCCTCGCGCATCCTGGGCCGCACCGCTGCGGAGGACCTGAAAACCCTCGACGGCGAGATCATCGTTCCGGCCGGGACGATGATCGAAGAATGGCACATGGACAAGATCAATGCCGCCGGCATTCAGGAGGTGAAGATCCGTTCCGTCCTCGTCTGCGAGGCAAAGAACGGCGTCTGCGCCACCTGCTATGGGCGCGATCTTGCGCGCGGCACGCCCGTCAACATGGGCGAGGCCGTCGGCGTCATCGCGGCGCAGTCGATCGGCGAGCCCGGCACGCAGCTCACCATGCGCACGTTCCATATCGGCGGCGCGGCGCAGATTGCGGACCAATCTTTCATCGAGTCGAACTTCGACGGAACGGTGAAGATCCGCAATCGCCATGTGGCGCGGAACTCGGAAGGCGATTTGATGGTCATGGCGCGCAATGTCGCCGTGGTCATCGAAGGGCCGGACGGGGTCGAGCGGGCGGTGCAGCGCGTCCAATATGGCGCGCGGCTCAAGGTCGATGACGGCGACAAGATCAAGCGCGGCCAGCGGATCGCCGAATGGGATCCCTATACGCGTCCGATCCTGACCGAGGTCGACGGCAGCGTCGGCTTCGAGGACCTCGTCGAGGGCGCCTCGATGTCGGAGACGGTCGACGAATCGACGGGCATTGCCAAGCGCATGGTGGTCGATTGGCGGCTCAATCAGCGTTCCGCGACGCTGAAGCCGGCGATCGTGCTGAAAGGCGCGGACGGCAAAATCCTCAAGCTGCCGCGCGGCGGCGATGCGCGCTACACCCTGCCGGTGGACGCGATCTTGAACGTCGATCCCGGCGCCAAGATCAAGGCCGGCGACATTGTCGCCCGCATCTCGATGGAATCGGCCAAGACCCGCGACATCACCGGCGGTCTGCCGCGCGTTGCCGAGCTCTTCGAGGCGCGCCGGCCGAAGGACCACGCGATCATCGCCGAAGCCTCGGGCACGGTGCAGTTCGGCCGCGACTATAAGAACAAGACGCGAATTTCGATCATCCCTCACGAAGAAGGCGCGGAGCCGATCGAATATCTGATCCCGAAGGGCAAGCACATCCATCTCCAGGATGGCGACATCGTGGAGAAGGGCGATTACATCGTCGACGGCAATCCGGCGCCGCACGACATCCTGGCCATCAAGGGCGTCGAGGAACTCGCCGCTTATCTCGTCAACGAGATTCAGGAGGTCTACCGGCTGCAGGGCGTCAACATCAACGACAAGCACATCGAAGTGATTGTCCGGCAGATGTTGCAGAAGGTCGATATCGTCGATCCAGGCGATACCGATTTCCTATCCGGCGAGCAGGTCGACCAGCTCGAGATGGACGAGGCCAACGAGCAGATGCTGGCCGAAGGCAAGAAGCCGGCGACGGGCACGCCCGTCCTGCTTGGCATCACCAAGGCCTCGCTGCAGACGCGTTCGTTCATCTCCGCCGCCTCCTTCCAGGAGACGACGCGGGTGCTGACCGAGGCGGCCGTCAACGGCAAGACCGATACGCTCGAGGGCTTGAAGGAGAACGTCATTGTCGGCCGGCTTATCCCGGCCGGCACCGGCGCGGCCATGGCGAAACTGCGCCGGATCGCGACGACCCGCGACGATCTCATCCTTGCTCAGAAGGCGACCGAGGCGCCGCTGGCCCTGCCGCCGGCGGAAACCGCGGCGAAGTAAACTGCGGCGCCGCCTTTCTCCGGTTTTGGAAAGGCGGCGCCGTTCAAGACGCGAAAATCCCCTCGGAAAGGGGTTGACGCGTCTCGGGCGTATCATTAAGTTCCGCGCACTTTCGACAGGTCGTAGGTTCTTTTGTTCAGGGCGTCGCGCCCGGAACCCAGTGGGCCTAAACGCTGTCGGTTTCAGCGACTGACAAGTCACATCGGGTCGGCGAGCTCTCGCAGACCTCTTGGAGGCAAGACCGGGGCTCTGCCGCGGTCCTCTGCGATGTTCCAGCGCCGGAAGCCCAATAGGGCCGAAGGCGCTGATTTGTTTGCGCGCAAGCTTGGTTCAGGCCGGCCGTCCGGACGGGATCATGTGCTGAAACAAGGGTTTAATTTGCCGCTCGCGCGGCGCGCTGTTGGGATTTGAAGGGCGAATATGCCGACGATCAGTCAGTTGATCCGCAAGCCGCGGCAGGAAAAGGTCTATCGTGAGAAGGCGCGCCATCTGCAGGCCTGCCCGCAGAAGCGCGGCGTCTGCACCCGCGTCTATACGACGACGCCGAAGAAGCCGAACTCGGCCCTGCGCAAGGTCGCCAAGGTGCGGCTCACCAACGGTTTCGAGGTCATCGGTTATATCCCGGGCGAGGGCCATAACCTGCAGGAACACTCGGTCGTCATGATCCGCGGCGGCCGCGTCAAGGACTTGCCGGGCGTGCGCTACCACATCCTGCGTGGCGTGCTCGACACCCAGGGCGTCAAGAATCGCAAACAGCGCCGTTCGAAATATGGCGCCAAGCGGCCGAAATAATCGGATCGGATTGAGTTTGCCCGGGCGGGGGCCCGGCTTGGTTAAATGGCTTTAACGGATGGCCGCTTCTGGCGGCCGACGCAAAGAGAGTGAAGCAATGTCGCGACGTCATCGCGCCGAAAAACGGGAAGTCATTCCGGACGCCAAGTTCGGCGATGTCATTCTGGCCAAGTTCATGAATTCGATCATGTACGACGGCAAGAAGTCGATCGCCGAATCGATCGTCTATGGGGCGTTCGATGCCATCGAAGGCAAGCTGCGCACCGAGCCGCTGCCGGTCTTCCGGCAGGCGCTGGAGAATGTCGCGCCGGCGATCGAGGTCCGCTCGCGCCGTGTCGGCGGCGCCACCTATCAGGTGCCGGTCGAGGTTCGGCCGGAGCGCCGTCAGGCGCTTGCCATCCGCTGGATTATCACCGCCGCGCGCGGCCGCAACGACAAGACGATGGTCGACCGGCTTTCGGCCGAGCTCATCGATGCGGCCAACAATCGCGGCAATGCCGTGAAGAAGCGGGAAGACACGCACCGGATGGCGGAGGCGAACCGCGCCTTTTCGCATTATCGCTGGTGATTTTTCCGAGACCCTGAAGGAATCCGTCCGATGCCCCGCAGCCATAAAATCCAAGACTACCGAAACTTCGGTATCATGGCGCATATCGACGCGGGTAAGACCACGACGACCGAGCGCATCCTCTTCTATTCCGGCAAGTCGCATAAGATCGGCGAAGTCCATGAGGGCGCCGCGACCATGGACTGGATGGAGCAGGAGCAGGAGCGCGGCATCACGATCACGTCGGCCGCGACCACGACCTTCTGGAACAATTGCCGTCTGAACATTATCGATACGCCCGGCCACGTCGATTTCACCATCGAGGTGGAGCGGTCGCTGCGCGTGCTCGACGGTGCGGTTTGCGTTCTCGACGGCAACCAGGGCGTCGAGCCGCAGACCGAGACCGTATGGCGTCAGGCCGACAAATATAACGTACCGCGCGTCGTCTTCGTCAATAAGATGGATAAGATCGGCGCCGACTTCTTCCGCTGCGTTGACGATATCAAGAACAAGGTTGGCGGGCGTCCGGTCTGCGTCCAGTTGCCGATCGGTGCGGAATCCGATTTCAAGGGCATCATCGACCTCGTCCGCATGAAGGCCGTGGTCTGGGAAGACGAGGGCCTCGGCGCCAAATATCATGACGAGGAAATTCCCGCCGCGCTGAAAGAGCAGGCGGAGAAATATCGCGAAGCGCTCGTCGAGGCGGCCGTTGAACTCGACGACGACGTGATGGCCGCCTATCTCGACGGCACGCTGCCGGACGAGGCGACGCTGAAGCGGCTCGTCCGCAAGGCCGTGCGCGACATCACCTTCATTCCGATTCTTTGCGGCTCGGCGTTCAAGAACAAGGGCGTGCAGCCTCTGCTCGATGCCGTCGTCGATTATCTGCCGTCGCCGGTCGATCGCGAGGCGATCAAGGGCGTCGATCCGAACACCGGCGAAGAGACCGTCCGCATTTCGGCCGATGACGAACCCTTCTCCATGCTCGCCTTCAAGATCATGGACGACCCGTTCGTGGGTTCGTTGACCTTCGCGCGCGTTTATTCGGGCAAGATCGAATCGGGCACCACCGTGCTTAATTCGACCAAGGACAAGCGCGAGCGTATCGGTCGCATGCTGCTGATGCATGCGAACAATCGCGAAGACATCAAGGAAGCCTATGCCGGCGACATTATCGCGCTTGCGGGCCTCAAGGAGACGCGCACCGGCGACACGCTTTGCGATTCGCTGAAGCCCGTCATCCTGGAGCGGATGGAGTTCCCCGATCCGGTCATCGAGATCGCCATCGAGCCGAAGTCGAAGGCCGATCAGGAGAAGCTCGGCATCGCTTTGTCGAAGCTCGCGGCGGAGGATCCGTCCTTCCGCGTTTCGACAGATGCGGAGTCGGGCCAGACCATTCTCAAGGGCATGGGCGAACTGCATCTCGACATCAAGGTCGATATTCTCAAGCGCACCTATAAGGTCGACGCGAATATCGGCGCGCCGCAGGTCGCCTATCGCGAAAAGCTTCTGAAGCGCATCGAGATCGACGAAACACACAAGAAGCAATCCGGCGGTTCGGGCCAGTTTGCGCGCGTCAAGATGATCTTCGAGCCGGCCGAGGCGGGTTCCGGCACGAGCTTTGAATCGAAGATCGTCGGCGGCACGGTGCCGAAGGAATATATTCCGGGCGTCGAAAAAGGCTTCAACAGCGTGTTGGGGTCAGGTTCGCTCGCCGGGTTCCCGGTCGTCGATGTCAAGGCGACGTTGGTCGACGGCGCCTATCACGACGTCGATTCGTCGGTGCTTGCCTTCGAAATCTGTGCCCGTGCGGCCTTCCGCCGGGCGCTGAAAGAGGGCGGCGAGGTTCTACTCGAGCCGATCATGAAGGTCGAGGTGACGACGCCGGAGGAATATACCGGCTCGGTCATCGGCGATTTGAATTCGCGGCGCGGGCAGGTGCAGGGCCAGGACATGCGCGGCAACGCGGTGGTCATCAATGCGATGGTGCCGCTCGCCAATATGTTCGGCTATGTCAATCAGTTGCGGTCCTTCAGCCAGGGCCGTGCGAACTATTCGATGCAGTTTGATCACTACGAGCAAGTGCCTGCGGCGGAAGCCGCCAAGGTGCAGGCGAAGTTCGCCTGAAATCTGGGAAAGGGTTGAAGGAGCCTAGTCATGGCCAAGGAAAAATTTTCGCGCACGAAGCCGCATTGTAACATCGGCACGATCGGTCACGTCGACCATGGCAAGACGTCGCTGACCGCGGCGATCACCAAGGTTCTCGCCGAGACGGGCGGTGCGACCTTCACGGCCTATGACCAGATCGACAAGGCGCCGGAAGAGAAGGCGCGCGGCATTACGATTTCGACGGCACACGTCGAATACGAGACGCAGAAGCGCCATTACGCGCATGTCGACTGCCCCGGCCACGCCGACTATGTGAAGAACATGATCACCGGCGCGGCGCAGATGGACGGCGCGATTCTCGTCGTCTCGGCTGCCGACGGCCCGATGCCGCAGACCCGCGAGCACATCCTGCTTGCGCGCCAGGTCGGCGTGCCGGCGCTCGTCGTGTTCCTGAACAAGGTCGACATGGTCGACGATCCGGAACTGCTCGAGCTCGTCGAGCTCGAAGTCCGCGAGCTTCTGTCAAAGTACGAATTCCCCGGCGACGACATTCCGATCACCAAGGGTTCGGCCCTTTGCGCGCTCGAAAACCGCAATCCCGAGATCGGCCATGACGCCGTTCTCAAGTTGATGTCGACGGTTGACGATTACATCCCGCAGCCGGAGCGTCCGATCGACCAGCCCTTCCTGATGCCGGTCGAAGACGTGTTCTCGATCTCGGGCCG
>JAJXZN010000262.1 GCA_021780015.1 Pseudomonadota bacterium | reverse complement strand
GGCGAAATCGGCCGGCGGCGATGCGCCCGTCTCGTCGAGCCAGAGAATGAGATCGGCCGCCGCGGCCCGCGCCTTGGTTCGTGCGACACCGATGCTTTCGACCGGATCGGCGGTTTCCCGCAGCCCGGCCGTATCGATCAAGACGAAAGCGAAGCCGGCAATATCGAGATGCACCTCGATCGCATCACGCGTCGTGCCGGGGATCGGCGAGACGATCGCCGCCTCGCGCCGGGCAAGCGCATTGAGCAGCGTCGATTTGCCAGCATTGGGCGGGCCGGCGATCACCAAGGTCAGCCCGTCGCGGATGATCTCCCCGGCGCGGCCCTGGGCCAGCGCGGCCGCAAGATCGGCCCGCACCGGCGCCATGACAGCAGCCAGCGCTTGGCGGGCCAGCGGCGCGACGTCGCCTTCATCGGCAAAGTCGATTTCGGCCGCAAGCAAAGCCGCAGCTTCGAGCAGAGCCGCACGCCAGGCTTCGACTTTTTGACGCAAGGCCCCGCGCGTCTGCCGGAGCGCCTGGCGGCGCTGCATTTGCGTTTCGGCCTCGATGAGATCGGCGAGGCCTTCGACTTCGGTCAGGTCGAGCTTACCATTCTCGAAGGCGCAACGGGTGAATTCGCCTGCCTCGGCCGGCCGGGTTGCCGGGAAGCGTGCCAGGGCCGCGAGCATGGCGGCGACCACTGCCGGGCCGCCATGCAGATGAAATTCGGCGCACTCCTCGCCGGTAAAGCTCGCTGGCGCCGGGAACACGAGGCAGAGACCGCGGTCGATCGCCTCGCCTGTCGCCGGATCGCAAAATGTCGCCAGCATCGCCTTGCGCGGCGGCATCTCTTTCCCGACAATCGCCGCGACGATCTTTGGAACGCGCGGCCCCGACAGGCGTAGAACCGCGACAGCCGCCCGCCCGGCACCGGAGGCGAGCGCATAGATCGTCTCCGCCTCGCGCCCTATGCTCATCTCAAGGCTCCGCCATGTTCAATGAACTCGCCCATGCCGCCAGTCCCTATTTGCTGCAACATAAGGATAATCCGGTCCATTGGCGGCTCTGGGGGCCGGCGGCGCTTGCCGAAGCCGAAGCGGCCAACAAGCCGATCCTGCTGTCTGTCGGCTATGCCGCCTGCCATTGGTGCCATGTCATGGCGCATGAAAGCTTCGAGGATCCGGAAACTGCCGCGGTCATGAACGAGCTTTTCGTGAACATCAAGGTCGATCGCGAAGAGCGCCCCGACATCGATCACATCTATATGCAGGCGCTGCATGCCTTCGGCGAACAGGGCGGCTGGCCGATGACGATGTTCCTGACGCCGCGCGGCGAGCCGTTCTGGGGTGGCACCTATTTTCCCAAGGACGCACGCTACGGCCGCCCGGCCTTCGTCACCGTCCTGCGTAGCGTCGCCAGGGCTTTTCGTGACGAGCAAGGTAAAATTACCGAGAACGCCGAGGCTGTGCGGCGGGCGCTTGGGCCGATGGAGCCGGCGCCGGCCGGGGCAACGCCGCTGAGCCTTGCTCTCGCCGATACGCTGGCGCCGAAGCTCGCGCTTTATGTCGATCCGGTCGATGGCGGTTTGCGCGGCGCGCCGAAATTTCCCAATCCCGCGATCTTCGAATTTTTGTGGCGCGTCGGCGCCAGGCTTACCGATAAGCCCTATCGCGACCTCGTCCGTCTGACGCTGACCAAAATGTCGGAGGGCGGCATCTACGATCATCTCGGCGGCGGCTATGCGCGCTATTCGACCGACGACCGCTGGCTCGTGCCGCATTTCGAAAAAATGCTCTATGACAATGCGCAGATTCTCGAACTGCTGGCGCTCGCCTGGCGCCGCTTCGGCGATGGCCTCTTCAAACAGCGTGCTTATGAGACCGTCGGCTGGCTCGAACGCGAGATGATTCGCGGCGGCTTTTGCGCCTCGCTCGATGCCGACAGCGAAGGCGTTGAAGGCAAATTCTATGTCTGGACCTGGCAGGAGATTGCCGCCGTTCTCGGCGAGGACGACGCTGCGTTCTTCGGCACCTTTTATGACGCGACACGCGCCGGCAATTGGTCCGAAGGCGGCCATCGCGTCACGATCCTCAACCGGCTGCCCTTGAAGGCGCCGCCGACGCCGGAAGAAGAGGCCCGCCTCGCACCCTTGCGGCAGAAGCTTTTCGCCGCGCGCGAACAGCGCGTGCATCCCGGCCTCGACGACAAGATCATGGCCGATTGGAACGGGCTGACGATTGCGGCGCTTGTCAATGCCGCGACCGTTTTCGGCGAGCCGCGCTGGATCGGGCTTGCTGCCCGTGCCTATCATTATGTCGTTGCGCATCTGCAGTTCGAAGACGCCGATGGTGCGCGGCGGCTGGCGCATAGCGCGCGTGGCGGAATCGTGGTGAAGCCCGGCCTTGCCCTCGATCATGCGGCGATGGCGCGCGCGGCCCTCGCCCTGTACGAGGCGCGGCATAGGACCGGCGCGGCACTTGCGCCTTACGATTATCTTGCCGACGCTATGGCCTGGGCCGAGACCATCGCGCGGCATCATATCGAGCCGGAAACTGGGCTTGTCGCCATGGCCGCGGATGATGCGAACGACATTATCATTCGGCTTGCGCCGACCGCGGATGATGCGATCCCCAACGCGCATTCCGTCACGCTCGGCGTATTGGTGCGGCTCGCGGCGGCGACCGGCGCGGCGAAATGGCGCCGGCGCGCCGATGCGCTTTTTGCCGCCGTGACGCCGGCGGTGAACGCCAATCCGATCGGTCATGTCGGCATTTTGAATGCGCTCGATCTTTATTTGCGCGGCCGCGAAATCGTCATCGCCGGGCCTGAACGCCAGGCGCTTTACGAGGCAGCGCTCGCGGCGCCGTTCGATACCCGCATGGTCCTCGATCTCGATGCCGCCGAAGCCCTGCCGCCCGACCACCCGGCTGAAGGCCAAATCGCCGCCGCCGGGACGGCGGCGGCCTTCGTCTGTTGCGCCGGCGTGTGCTCGCTGCCGGTTCATGATATGGCCGGGCTCAGCGCTTTGCTCGCGTCATGATCAGGCGCGAAAAGGCGCGGCGATTCTCGGCTCGGCCGATCGGCCAATCATTCGGGGGCTTCGATGACGCAGAACGAAAAATCGCTGACCCAGAGCGAAGTGCCGCCGGGTGAAGAGCCGGTCATCCGCTCCATCGCCATGCCCGCGGACACCAATCCTTATGGCGATATTTTCGGCGGCTGGCTGATGTCGCAGATGGATCTCGCCGCCAGCAATGTCGCCTCGCGCGTAGCCCGCGGCCGGGCTTCGACGGTGCGCGTCGAGGCGATGAATTTTCTGCGGCCGGTGCGCGTCGGCGATGTGGTCAGTCTCTACGGCCGGCTCGTCGGGCGCGGCCGCACCTCGATGAAGATCGAAGTCGAAGCCTGGCGGCGGGCGCGCGACAGCGAGGAAACGGTGAAGGTGACCGAAGCGATCTTCACCTTCGTCGCCATTGACCACGAGACGCGCCGGCCGCGGCCTCTGCCGGACGAGTAAAGTCCGGCCGCGAGGCGCGTTATGTATTCATCGATTCGAAGAAGCTGGCATTGCCCTTCGGCGTCTCGCGCAATTTGCCGAGCAGGAATTCGATCGCGTCGACCGTGCCCATCGGATTGAGGATGCGGCGGAGCACGTACATCTTCTTGAGGATGTCCGGCGGCACGAGCAGCTCTTCCTTGCGGGTGCCGGAGCGGGTGATGTCGATCGCCGGGAAGCTGCGCTTGTCGGCCACTTTGCGGTCGAGGATGATTTCCGAATTGCCCGTGCCCTTGAATTCTTCGAAAATCACTTCGTCCATGCGCGAGCCGGTATCGATGAGCGCCGTCGCGATGATGGTCAGCGAGCCGCCTTCTTCGATGTTGCGCGCCGCGCCGAAGAAGCGCTTCGGGCGCTGCAAGGCATTGGCATCGACGCCGCCGGTCAAGACCTTGCCGGATGACGGGACGACGGTGTTATAGGCGCGGCCGAGACGCGTGATCGAATCGAGCAGGATCACGACATCGCGGCCATGCTCGACCAGGCGCTTGGCCTTTTCGATCACCATTTCGGCGACCTGGACATGGCGGACCGCCGGCTCGTCGAAGGTCGAGGAGATCACCTCGCCTTTCACCGAGCGCTGCATGTCGGTGACTTCTTCCGGCCGCTCGTCGATCAAGAGCACGATCAGATAGCATTCCGGATGATTGGCGGTGACCGACTGGGCGATGTTCTGCAGCAGCACCGTCTTGCCGGTGCGCGGCGGCGCGACGATCAAGGCGCGCTGGCCCTTGCCGATCGGCGCGACGATGTCGATGACGCGGGCGGAAAGATCTTTCTTGGTCGGGTCTTCGATTTCGAGCTTCAGCCGCTCGTCAGGATAGAGCGGCGTCAGATTGTCGAAATGGACCTTGTGACGGATCTTCTCCGGGTCCTCGAAATTGATCGTGTTGACCTTGAGCAGCGCGAAATAGCGCTCGCCCTCTTTCGGGCTGCGGATCAGCCCCTCGACCGTGTCGCCGGTTCTGAGCCCGAAGCGGCGGATCTGCGATGGCGAGACATAAATGTCATCGGGCCCCGGCAGATAATTGGCGTCGGGCGAGCGGAGAAAGCCGAAGCCGTCCTGCAGCACTTCGATCACGCCTTCGCCGACGATCTCGATGTCGCGGCTGGCGAGTTGTTTCAAAATGGCGAACATCAATTCCTGCTTGCGCAGGATCGAAGCGTTTTCGACTTCGTGCTCTTCGGCGAAGGCGAGGAGCTCGGTGGGTGATTTCGATTTTAAATCTTGAAGCTTGATATCCCGCATCGGGATTTCTGTCCTTGGAAGGGCGCTTGCTGCGCGCGTCGGGTGGGAACGGCCTAATAGACCACGTCATCTGGGAAGGCAGGCCAACGCCTTATAATGGGCGCCTCAAGGGGCACGCCGACATATCGCCTGCGGGGGAAGAACTAAGAAATAGGGCCTTTCAACCTTTTTGACAACTGCGGCATGACGGCGGCGCGGCCTTCGCACAGAAATACCCCGGGAATCGGGTCCCAATCCGGCGGGAGCCGTTCAATATTTCGACGTGATCGGCGCCGGCGCGCCGCTCCAGTCGAATTTCCAATTCAACCCGGCGCGCACGGCATGAAACGCCGCCCGTGTATGCGCCGCGCCCACGCCAGCGAGCGGCGTCGAAACCGAACCAAGGTCGGTATAGAGATATTCCGCTTTGGCCGTCAGATTGTGGGTGATCGCATATTCGACGCCGGCGCCCGCGGTCCAGCCGGTCCGCACGCCGCCTGCCGAAAAATTCGCCGTGCCGAGCGCGACATTGTCATGCACGTCGCCATAAGCGAAGCCGCCGGTGACGTAAGGCAGCACATTGCCGAAGGAAAGGCCGAGCCGAGCCCGGGCCGAGCCCCACCAATCAAGCCGGCTCGATCCGCTCGCGGGGCCTGCCGCCGTGGCCAGCGTGCCATAATCGCCGCGCAGGGTCGAACCTTGAAAATCGGTCTCGCCGCCGAAGACGACATTGGACGCCGGGAGCTGATAATTGAACCCTGCCTCGCCGCCGCCGACGAAACCGGCCGGATTGGTGCTGAGGCTGCCGAACGGGCCAAGGCTCACGCTTTCATGGCTGAAAGCGCCGCCTGCGGTCGCGCCGACGTAAAATCCGGTCCACGAAAAGACCGGCGGTGGCGGCGCATAGAGCGCCGGCCCCTTATCACTTGGCAAATCGGCTGCTTGGGCGGCCGCAGCCAGCGCAAACAAAGCCATCAATCCAAGGATGCCCGACCGAACCATCGTAAAAACCCGCACTTGCCAAGAAAGCCTAGCGGAAGCCCGGCCCCCTTGCACATTAATTGGCGTTCATGCGGTTAAAGGCCAAGAGCCGCGCGCCGAATGTGCGAAAAATCACCTAAATCCGAAAAAAACGCCGCCTTGCGCGCGAAACCGCGGCCGCTGTGTCATGCCTGCAACGAAAACCGGCGGCTTTCG
>JAJXZN010000102.1 GCA_021780015.1 Pseudomonadota bacterium | reverse complement strand
AGAACGGCAACGTCCTGCTGGATGCCGACCTGCCGAACCTGCTGATCACGCCGCATGTCGCCTGGGCCAGCGTCGAGGCGATGACGGGACTGTCGAACCAGCTTGTCGACAATATCGAGGCTTGGGTTGCGGGCAAGCCGCGCAACCTCGTGCTCGAATAGGGCCTTGAGACGTCTCCATTGAAGCGCGGCGGCGCCGCTGCCGCGCGCTCCTTTTCACGCTGCTGCTTGCGCCAGGATCGGGAACGATTTCTGGCGTTTTGCGTAAGTGATGGAGCCGATTGGCGCGCTCGCGGCAAAGCCGCAGGCGCGTTAATCGCCTGCAGGGAAAGGAGGATCGAATGTTGCGAGGTAGAAGCAAATTGGCAAGCCTGGCGCTTGCCGGCGCGCTGACGACCGCCTTTGGCAGTGCGGCTTTGGCGCAGGATTGGTCAAATTCCCCCGAGACCGATATCAGCTATCGCATCCATCATCGTTATTATGGGCCGCACGCCTATGGTTACGGCTACGCGCCCTATGGCTACTATGACGGCTATTACCGCGATGGCTATTACGACGCCGGCCCGCTGGGTCTTGGCGGTGCGATCGTCGGCTCGGCGCTGGGCATCGCGGACACAGCCGCGACGGTCGCGACCGGCTATCCCTATGGCTATTACCACGCCTACGGTTATGGCCCGTATGGGAGCTGGGGCCCTTATGGCGGGTATGGCTATTGGTAAGCCCAAGGCCTAAGCCCGATGGCGCGGTCGTTTCCCGGCGGCCGCGTCCTTTTCTTAAGCCAGCTTGTTTTCGACAGCGATGCGCACGAGATCGAGCGGCGTGCGAGCGCCAAGCTTGCGTTTCAGCACGGCGCAGCAATTGGCGACCGTCTTGTACGAAACGTTGATGATGCCGGCGATCTCGGCCATGCTTTTGCCGCTGCGCAGCAACCGCAAAATTTCCAATTCGCGCGCATTGAGCCCAGTCAGAAAATCGCGCCGGCCGGGGTCGAGGAAGGCGAGTTTCTGCGCCATTTCCGGCAACAGGAAAGTCTGGCCTGTGGCGACCGCACGGATCGCGGCGACGAAGCGGGCCGGATCCTCGCATTTGCCGATATAGCCTTTAGCGCCGTTTTCGATCGCCCTTGCTGCGAAGATCGGGTCGTCGTTCATCGTGAAGATGATGATCCGGGCTTGCGGATCGAAGTCGAGAATCCGGCGGGTCAAGGCAAAGCCGGACATGCCGGGCAGGTTGACGTCGATGACCGCCACATCCGGCCGCATCTCAACATATGTGTCGAAGGCTTGGGTCGAATCCAGCGCATCGATTACGTCGATGTCTGAATGAGGCGAGAGCATCGCCCGGCACCCGGAAAGAATGACCGGGTGATCGTCGACGATTAAAATCCGCATTTTTCTAACCCGGCAGCAATGAGACAGCCATCTTTCAATCCGAGTTTCCCCGCTGTCAATGATTTTACCTGATATCATAGACAGTTACTGCCGTCGTGCGGGCATAATGCGTGATGCTGTAGAAAATTTCACCGCTATGATGGATAACATCCCGATTTGCCGGTGAACTTTTGAACTTGCCGGCGCCGGGTGCGCTCGCAAGCTCGCGGCGTGTCACAAGGAACGCGTGATGATGCGAAGGCTTTCTTTGCGCTGGCGTTTGAATCTGCTGCTCGGCGCGCTGCTTTTTCTCTCATTGCTCGTCAATTTCGCCTTGATCAGCTGGAACGCCGGGCCGCGCGTCGCGGCCGAAAGCGAAAGCGACGAGACGCTTGCGCGCGAACTCGTCGAGACGGCACTCGCGAGCCTACAGGAGACGCCGGACCCCGAACCGCCGCTGCGGCGACTCCTGGCGCAATTGCAGAATTTGCGGCACGTGCGCATCATGGTCGCGGCCGATGCCGCTCAGGCTCAGACGCTGCCCTTCGCCTCTTATGCAAGCCAGGTCGGCGGCGCGCCCGGCTGGTTCGTGCGGCTCTTCGAGCCGCGTCCGAGTGTCACGATCGTCCCGGCCACGATCCACGGGCGCAATTACGGTGACATTGTCATCGCCGCCAACCCGACCGGGGAGGTGGCCGAAATCTGGACCGAAGTCTGTTCGATCGCCGCAACGACGCTCGCCTTCGGTATCTGTCTTTTCGTGCTCATTCTCATTCTGGTCGGCCGGGCGATCGCTCCCATCGCCGACGTCGGTCGCGCTATTACGCGGCTTGCGCGCGGCGACACCGACGTCAAGATCGTACCGCGCGGGCCGCCCGAATTTGTCGATATCGGTGCCAAGATCAACGGGCTGGCCGTCGATCTCGCCAAGGTCAGCGCCGAGAACCACCGGCTCATGCATCAGATGATGCGGCTGCAGGACGAGGAACGCGGCCAGATCGCGCGTGATCTCCACGATGAGATGGGCCCGCCCTTGTTCTGTATCCGCGCCAATGTCAGCGCCCTGAGCGAAGGCGCGCCGGGACCTGCCGTCGTCCGCCAGAACGTCGCGGCGATCGGTGAACAGGCCGAGGCGATCCAGACCCTGCTGCGCCGTTTGTTGCAACGGCTGCGGCCGCCCGGCCTCGACGAATTGGGACTCGCCGAGGCCTTGCGCACGCTGGTCGGATCCTGGCGCGCGGCGCATCCCGAGCTTGAGATTTCGCTCGCCGTCACCGACGATTTGGGCCTGGTCGGCGAGACGGTCGAACTTGCTGCCTACCGCGTGGTGCAGGAGAGCCTCACCAATATTTTCCGCCATGCCCGCGCGCGCAAGGCCCGCGTCAGCGTCGATTACCTGCCGCTCGAGGGTCAAAGCGCGACCGAAGCCCTGCGGGTCATCGTCGAGGACGACGGCATCGGCATTGGCGCGACGGCGATACGAGGCCTCGGCCTCACCGGCATGAACGAGCGCGTCCAAAGCTGTGGCGGAAAGTTGAACGTGGCGGCGCTGGCCGGGCGTGGCACGCGTGTTGAAGCGGTCTTTCCTTTGACGCCGGCGAGTGATCTCGTACTTGGCGTGGCCTAGCGTCGGTTGAGCCGGTCGAGTGCGCCTTGCAGGATATAGGCCGCCGCCATCCGGTCGACGACTTCGGCGCGTTTTGCCCGCGAAGCGTCTTGCTCGATCAGCGCACGGGTGACGGCGGCAGTCGAAAGCCGCTCGTCCCAGAAGACAAACGGAATTTGGGTCAGCCGGCCGAGATTGCGGACGAAGGCGCGCGTTGCCTGGGCGCGCGGGCCTTCGCTGCCGTCCATATTGAGCGGCAGCCCGATGACAAAGCCGGCGACATCGAATTTTTCGGCGCGCTGAAGCAGGGTCGCGGCATCGGCGGAAAATTTGCCGCGCTTCAACGTTTCGAGAGGTGTCGCGAGGCGGCGTTCGACGTCGGAAAGGGCGATGCCGATCGTCTTGGTGCCGAGATCGAAGCCCATCAATCTCTGGCCGCGGCCGAGCTGCGCGCCTAAATCCTCGATCATCAGTTCGGCGCCGCTCATGCGCGGGACGCAGTTTCGGCCGGTGGCCGCGCGGCCCGGATTGGGTTATGTCCCCGCTGGCGCGCGCCGCCACGTAACGTGCATCTCGTTCCGGAGTAACCCATGAAAATCATCTGGCTCGGACATTCGGCTTTTCGGATCGAAACCCGATCCTCGGTCATCCTCGTCGATCCTTTTTTGCGCGGCAATCCGAAATTCGATCTCGACTTCGCTGCCGTCACCGCCGGTGCGACCCACATCCTTCTGACGCACGGGCATGATGACCATGTCGGCGACACGGTCGAGATCGCCAAGGCAACGGGCGCGCAGCTTCTTTCGAGCTTCGAGGTCTGCGTTTATCTCGCCGGGCAGGGCGCTTCCAATATCAATCCCGGCAATACCGGCGGCACGATCGCGCTCGACGACTTCACGGTCAGCTTCACCCCGGCGTTTCATTCCTCCAGCACCATCATCGACGGCAAACCCATCTATCTCGGCAATCCGATGGGGATCGTCATCGCCCCGGCGGCGGGACCGACCGTCTATCACATGGGCGATACGGCCATTTTCTCCGATATGGCTTTGATTAACGCGCTCTATCGGCCGAAGATCGGCATCGTCCCCGTGGGCGACCGTTTCACCATGGACGGCAAGCTGGCCGCCGAGGCGGTGCATCGCTTTTTCGACTTCGAGACTGTCATTCCCTGCCATTACGGCACATTCGACGCCTTGGCGCAGGATCCGGGCGCCTTCGTCGCCGCGCTCGGCGGCAAGCCGCGGGCTTTCGTGCCGGCGATCGGTGAGGCACTCGAGGTTTGAGCGCCTTCGTTGCCCGGAGCGGCGCCCGGGTGCTATAGGCTCGGCCTTGCTTGCAAGCGAAGCTGAGGAGACATTATGGCTGTCGATCAGGCGACCGTCCGCCGCATTGCGCATCTGGCCCGGATCAAGCTCGCCGAGGCGGAGGTGCCGCATCTGGCGGACGAGCTGAATGCGATCCTCGCCTTCGTCGAGGAATTGAGCGCGGTCGATGTGAGCGGCGTCGAGCCGATGACTTCGGTGATGCCGATGCAGCTTTACGAGCGGCCGGATGTCGTTGATGACGGCAACATCGCCGATAAGATCGTTGCCAATGCGCCGGCGAGCGAGGACCATTTCTTCGTTGTGCCCAAGGTCGTTGAATAAGCGCCGGTCCCCAGGCCCAACAGAAATTTAGAGAGCCGATTTGACCGATTTGACC
This sequence comes from Pseudomonadota bacterium, assembly GCA_021780015.1. Lineage (GTDB taxonomy): Bacteria > Pseudomonadota > Alphaproteobacteria > Rhizobiales > Beijerinckiaceae > Methylovirgula. The sequence continues at coordinate 1,305 of JAJXZN010000102.1, read as the reverse complement.
GAATTCACCCTCGCCGCAGCGCGCGATGCACTGGCGAGGAAAGAGATTTCCGCCGTCGAGCTGGCGAAGGCCCAGATCGCGGCGGTCGAGCAGGGCCGGGCGCTCAATTGCTTCATCGTCGAGACGCCGGATTTGGCGCTGACAATGGCGGCGGCAGCCGATAAGCGGCTCGCTGCCGGTGAAGCGCGGCCGCTCGAAGGCATTCCGCTCGGCATCAAAGATCTTTACTGCACCGATGGCGTGCAGACGACGGCGGCAAGCCACATTCTCGAAGGCTTCGTGCCGACCTATGAATCGACCGTCTCAGCCAATCTCTGGCGCGACGGCGCCGTGATGCTCGGCAAACTCAATCTCGACGAATTCGCCATGGGTTCGTCGAACGAGACCTCCTATTACGGCCCCGTCGTTTCGCCTTGGCGGCGGCCGGGCTCGAATGTGAAGATCGTGCCGGGCGGCTCGTCGGGCGGCTCGGCTGCGGCGGTTGCGGCGCGGCTCTGTTACGGCGCGACGGCGACCGATACCGGCGGCTCGATCCGCCAGCCCGCGGCGTTCACCGGCACGGTCGGCATCAAGCCGACCTATGGCCGCTGCTCGCGCTGGGGCATCGTCGCCTTTGCCTCCTCGCTCGATCAGGCGGGACCGATTGCGCGCGATGTCCGCGATACGGCCATCCTGCTGCGGTCGATGGCGGGCTACGATCCGAAGGATTCGACATCGGTCAACCGGCCGGTGCCGGATTACGAGGCGGCGGTCGGCACGTCGATCAAGGGCAAGACGATCGGCATTCCGAAGGAATATCGTCTCGACGGCATGCCGTCCGAGATCGCCAAGCTCTGGGACGACGGCGTCGCCTGGCTGAAGGCTGCGGGCGCCAAAATCGTCGAGATCTCGCTGCCGCACACGCGCTATGCGCTGCCGGCCTATTATATCGTCGCGCCGGCCGAAGCCTCGTCCAATCTCGCCCGTTACGACGGGGTGCGCTACGGGCTGCGGGTGCCGGGCAAGGACATCATCGAGCTTTACGAAAACACCCGCGCCGCGGGTTTCGGCAAGGAAGTGCGCCGGCGCATCATGATCGGCACTTACGTGCTCTCGGCCGGCTATTATGATGCCTATTATGTGCGGGCGCAAAAGATCCGCACGCTCATCAAACGCGATTTCGAAACGGCCTTTGCCGGGGGCGTCGATGCGATCCTGACGCCGGCGACGCCGTCGGCGGCTTTTGGTCAGGGCGAGAAGGGCGGCGGCGATCCGGTCGAAATGTATCTCAATGACGTCTTCACCGTGACGGTCAACATGGCCGGC
>JAJXZN010000285.1 GCA_021780015.1 Pseudomonadota bacterium | reverse complement strand
GCCGCGGCCGATCTGCTTGATGGCGGCGCTCATGCGGCCGCCGCGCGCCAGAATCCGGTCGGCGAGGCCGACAAGATGCGCATTCGGCGTGGCGGTCGGCGAAGCGTGCCGCAGGCGCCGGGCTATCTCGCTTTCGCGCGTATCGGGATTGAGAGCGCAGGCTGTGATGTAGGCGGCCGCCGTCGAACGGCTGACGCCGGCGAAACAATGAATCACCAGCGGTTGCGCCCGGTCCCAGGCGCGAACGAAATCAATCAGGGTTTCGACATGGCCGGCGTCGGCCAGCACATGCCCTTCGGTGGCCTCGCAAATATCGGAGATCGCAACATGCAGATGCCGCTCCGGGGCGATCGACTGCGGCCGCTCGACGTGAATGTCGCGGTTGATCAGCGTGACGAGCGATTTTGCACCCGTCGCCTCGGTGATTTCGGAAATCCGAAAAAGCGAGCAAACGTGAAGGCGCGGCACCGGCGTTTCCTCATGATCGAACGGCCGACTGAATCGCGGCTTGCGCCATTCTAAACGCCTCGGCGCGGGGCGGCGAGAGGCAAGCTGCCGCGTCCAATGGTTCAAGCCCGCGTTTTATAATTTAAGCCAAGGATTTTTCTCGCTTATCGGCCTTTTTCGACGGACCGGCCGCGGCCCGTGTCAAAGCCTTGAGTTCGGCCAGGAAGCGCTCGGCGGCGCACTGCGGCGGCCAGGGCGCAAAGGCTTTGTCGCCATAGACCGGCTCGAGCGGATCCTGCGTCAGAGGCTCAAAGGGAATGCGCAGGACGCGATGCACCTCGTCGAGCGTCCAGCCGACGACGCGCACCGCCTCGGTCGCCGCAGCGATCCGGTCGGCCTCTTTATGGATGCGCTTTTCCTTCGCGGTCCAGGCCGGCAGGCCGTAACGCACCCCGATGGCATTCTGCAGGCGCGCGACGAGATCATGATAGGCCTCGCCGAGGAAAGGCTTGAGCGGCGAGATTGAATCGAAGCCGAGCAAACCCTCGTCGGCATCATGCAGCAATTCGCGCAGGTCGGCGCGCGCGTCTTTCGCCTCGGGAAACCGCTGGCGTCGCAATTGCAGCACGAACAGCGAATGCTGCGCCACCGACAAAGGCAACGGCCATGCCGAATGGCCGCCCCAGCGATAAGTGCGTGCGAGGCCGAGCGCCAGATCCTCGTCTTCCCAGTCGAAGGGCGTCGGGTTGAGGAGATCCAGTCTCTTGCCCGATAGCAGCCGGACCCAAGCGCGCGCCGCAGCCATGTCAGCGGCCCTTGGCGTTCTGTTCGGCGAGCGCGGCGACGGCCTCATGCCGCCAGCAGGGCACGATATGGTCGTTGACCATGCCGACCGCCTGCATGAAGGCATAGACGATGGTCGGGCCGCAGAATTTGAAGCCGCGCTGCTTCAGGTCCTTCGAGATTTTGAGCGAGAGCGGCGTCTCGGCCGGGATTTGATCCTGGCGGCGGAATTTGTTCTGCACCGGCGCGCCGTCGACGAAATTCCAGAGGTATTGGCTAAAGCCGCCTTGCTCCTGCAAAGCCAAATAGGCCTGCGCCGAGCTGACCGAAGCTTCGATCTTGGCGCGATTGCGGATAATGCCTTGGTCCTGCATCAGTGCGGCGAGCTTCGTCGGCTTATAGCGGGCGATCTTGGCCGGATCGAAATGGTCGAAGGCTTTGCGGAAGCTGTCGCGCCGGCGCAGGATCGTGATCCATGACAGCCCGGCCTGAAAACCATCGAGGATGAATTTTTCGAACAGTGCGCGGTCGTCATATTCCGGCACGCCCCACTCGGTGTCGTGATAGGCGAGATAGAGCGTGTCGTCGCCCGGCCAATGACAGCGCGTCTTGCCGTCGGCATGCGCATGCGTGTGCGTCATTGCGGCGGCACCGGGGCGACATCGAGCGCCGCGGCGCCGGCCATCAGCGGCGTGCCGGCGGCTTTGGCATCCTCGACACGGTCGAGCCGCAGCATGGCGAGGCCGCGCGCGCCGGCGACCGAGCCGATATGGCCGATGTTGATCTCGCCCATCGTCACCGCGCTGCCGGGGGCAGGCGGGGGTCCATCAAAACGCACTTTCAATATGCGCTTGCGCGCCGATTTGCGGAAATGCACGCGGGCGACGACCTCCTGGCCGGGATAGCAGCCTTTCTGAAAGTCGACGCCGTTCAGCCAATCAAGATCGGCATCATGCACGAAGGCGTCGCCATAGGGAAAATCGACGCCGCCCTTCGGCACGCCTAAGGCGGTGCGGTGCGCCTCATAGCCGTCCTGCGGAGCCGTGGCGAAGGCGAGCGACTCGGGCGGCGCAATGAGCCGCAGGCCGAGATCCTCGGCCCGCGGATCGGCAAAGGCGACGCCGGAAAAGCCTGCCGGCGGCGGTTCGCCCCAAACGGCGGCAACAGCCAGGCTCGTGCTCACATCCTCGATCGCGATCGGCACCCTGAGCTTATGCAGATTGAGCTTTTTGACGAGATCGGGGATTTGGCTGCGCGGGCAGTCGAGCAGGCAGCCGGCCTCCGGCCCTTCGGGCAAAGGGACAACAAAGAAATCGAACAAAAGCTTGCCTTGGCCGGAGAGCAGGGCCGCATAGCGGGCCGCGCCGGGCTTTAGATCAAGGAGGCTGTTGGTCACCAGCCGGTGCAGGAAGCCAAGCGCCTCGGCACCCGATATTTTGATGATCCCGCGGTCGGCAAGCAGGCTCGCGCCTCTATCCATCGATCCATTCCGGCTTGCGTTGCAGTCCATTCGTATTTAATCGGCCCGCACGGGGCCGCAAGGCAAGCTTTTTCCGCCGCAGGCGAGCGAGGATCATGTCGGAGACTTTTGATCTCATTCTCAAGGGCGGCGTTCTGGTCAATCAGGACGGCATTGGCCCGCGCGACATCGGCGTCCGCGGCGGCCGGATCGCCGCGATCGGCGACTTGTCGCGCGCGTCGGCCGGCGAGACCCTCGACGCGAAGGGATTGCATATCCTGCCGGGCGTCATCGATACGCAGGTGCATTTCCGCGAGCCGGGCGCGACGCATAAGGAAGATCTGGAGACGGGTTCGCGCGGCGCGGTCCTGGGCGGCGTCACGGCGGTCTTCGAAATGCCCAATACCAATCCGTTGACGACCGGCGCTGCCGAACTCGCCGACAAGCTGCGCCGCGCGCATCACCGGATGCATTGCGATTTCGCCTTTTGGGTCGGCGGCACGCATGAGAATGTCAACGACATTCCCGAGCTAGAGCGATTGCCGGGCGCCGCGGGCATCAAAGTCTTCATGGGCTCGTCGACCGGCTCGCTGCTTGTTGCCGACGATCAAGGCGTTGCCGCGATTCTTGGCCAAACGCGGCGGCGCGCGGCTTTTCATTCCGAGGACGAATATCGCCTCGAGGAGCGTAAGCCTTTGCGCGTCGCCGGCGATGCGGCGTCGCATCCCGTCTGGCGCGACGAAGAAGCGGCATTGCGTTCGACGCGCAGGCTCGTGCGCATTGCCCGCGAACAGCATGCGGCGATCCATGTGCTGCATGTCTCGACGGCGGAGGAAATCGATTTTCTGGCGGAGCATAAGGATGTCGCCAGTGTCGAAGTGACGCCGCAGCATCTGAGTTTCAGCGCCGATGATTACGCGCGGCTCGGCACGCGACTGCAGATGAATCCGCCGATTCGTGCGCCGCGGCATCGCGAGCGTCTCTGGTGGGGGCTCAGCCAAGGCATTGCCGATATTCTTGGCTCGGATCACGCGCCGCATACGCTGGAGGAGAAGGCCAAGCCTTATCCGCAAAGCCCTTCGGGCATGACCGGCGTGCAGACTTTGGTGCCCGTCATGCTCGATCATGTGAATGCCGGGCGGCTGAGCCTCGAACGCTTCGTCGATATGACGAGCGCGGGCCCGGCGCGGCTCTTCGGCATCGCCGGCAAGGGCCGTGTCGCCGTCGGCTACGATGCCGATTTCACCCTCGTCGATCTGAAACGGCGCGAGACGATCTCCGACGCCTGGAGCGCTTCGCGCAGCGGCTGGACGCCTTATGACGGCGTAAGCGTCGTGGGCTGGCCGGTCGGCACGATTATCCGCGGTCGGCGGGTGATGTGGCAGGGCGAGATTGTGACACCGGGGCAGGGCGAAGCGGTGCGATTCGTCGGCGGCCTGTGACGCCTAAGACGTCCCGTAACGGTGCGTGACGTCGCGGGCGATCCGGCCGGATTCGTCAAGGAAACGGGTGATCACGGCCTGCGCATTCGGCGTGCATTGCCGGTAGCTCAGCTCATAGCCATTGAAGCCGCGGTTATAGGCGCCGGCGAGGCGCGAGCGCCGCGATGGATTTTGCGTCTCCGCATTCATGAGCGACGTCATTTTCTGCCGCCAGACCTGCCCGCTCTGGCCGCCGCAGAGATCCTGCAAATAGGTCAGGGCACCGAGCAATTCGGAGAGGCGCAGAAGCTGCGGCTCATAGGGCGGCGGCGGTTCGTCCGGCAGCGGCGCCGGTGTCGCCGGCGCGCCGGGCTTGGCATTGGCGACGGCGGGCTTGGGCAGCGCCGTCATGTGGGGATGCGGGTGAGGGTGCGGATGCACCCGGCGCGGCGCCGGCTCGAACTCTTGCGGCCGGTATTGCGGTGGCGGCCCGAAGAAATTGAAATTGAAGAATCCCTGCGCTTGCGCCGCCGGCGGGCCGGCAAGGCAGAGCATGACAAGGATCAGAGGCCGACTTTTCTGCACGCGTTTAGTCCGGCGATGTTTGCCGCAGCAAAACCTTCCACGCATTCGCCACCACCTCGATGAGCTGCGGCGATGTCTTAAGTAGGGCGATGTCTTGCGGATAAGTCCACAAAATTTCGCCGGCTTCAGGGCCGGGCGTGCCCTCGCCCGAAAGCCAGCCGCCGACGAAGGAGAGGATCACGAAATGCCGCCGGATACCGGCCGCATCCGGCGGCGCGATGATCTCGACATATTGGTTGAAGCCGATCAGCGCGGCCTTAACGCCGGTTTCCTCTTCAAGCTCGCGCAGCGCCGCATCGGCGGCTTTCTCGCCCGCTTCGATATGGCCGCCGGGCAAGGTGAAAAGGCCGGAATAGGGCGGCTTGGTCCGCGTCGCGAGCAGGACGCGGCCATTGCGGAACACCGATATGCTCACGCCGACATGCGGCCGCGGCGCCGCGAGGGTCACGGCGAGAGCCGCTGCTTCTGCCAGGAGCCCTCGGGGACAGAGCGGCTGAACAGGATGCGGTCATGCAGCCGGAACGCGCCGTCCGACCAGAATTCAATCGCCACCGGGCGGATTCGATAGCCGATCCAATAGGATGGCCGCGGCACCGAGCCGAGCGCGAATTTGGCGGCATATTTGGCGACGGCCGTTTCCAGCGCAAACCGGCTCTCGAGCGGGCGCGATTGCTGGCTGGCCCAAGCGCCGATGCGGCTTTGCAACGGACGGGTGGAAAAATAAGCGTCGGCTTCGGCGTCGCTGACTTTTTCCACCGGACCGCGTAGCCTCACTTGCCGGCGCAGCGATTTCCAATGAAACAGACCGGCCGCTTTCATCGTGTGGGCCAGTTCACGCCCCTTCGCGCTTTCCGAATTGCTATAGAAAACAAAGCCATTGCCATCGAACGACTTGAGCAGGACCATGCGGACATCGGGCAGGTCATCGGCATCGACGGTCGCCAACGCCATCGCATTGGGATCGTTCGGCTCGGTCTTCTCGGCGGCGGCAAGCCAATCGGCAAAAAGGGCGAAAGGGTCGTCAGCTTCGGTAAAGTCACGCACGGTTAATTCATTCCACTCTAGACTTCTGCCACCGTCGGTGATGAGGTTAAGCCTACCTGCCGAGATGGGGGTCTCGCCGCATGGGTTATAAGGGAAAGAGGAAGGCTCTGACGAGGGCTTCGGCATGGCCTTTGGTCGTCCTGTTTGCCGGCACGCTTTTGAGCGGCTGCTCCGTGTCGATGCCGATGGGCTCGCTGCTCGGCGACGATGATACGACCGGTTCGATCCAGAAACCGCAGCTTGACGGCCTAGTCGGCGAAGATTGGCGTCGGGCCAAGGCGGCGCTGATCAT
>JAJXZN010000196.1 GCA_021780015.1 Pseudomonadota bacterium | reverse complement strand
GCGTGATCGAAATAGGTCGAGTGGGATGGTTGTGAATGAGGATGATGGCCGTCGCATTGAGTTCGAAGGCGCGGCGCATGATCTCGCGCGGGTAGACCGGCGCGTGATCGATGGTGCCGGTCGCCTGCACCTCGTCGGCGATCAAGAGGTTTTTCTTGTCCAGAAAGAGGATGCGGAACTCCTCGCGGTCGAGATAGGCCATGGCGGTGCGGCAATAGTCGAGCACCGCGCTGAAACTGCCCATGGCCGGTCGGCTTTCGACCCTGATTTTGGCGAAGCGCTTGACCGCTTCGGCAACGATCTTCAACTCGGTGATCGCCGCCTCGCCCAGGCCATCGATCTCGCGCAGCCGCTCCGGCCGCGCCGAAACGACCTCCGCAAACGAACCGAACCGGGCCAGCAGCGTCTTGGCCAAGGGCTTCACGTCGCGCCGTGGGATGGCGCGGAACAGCACGAGCTCGAGAAGTTCGTAATCCGCCAGCGCCTCGCCGCCGCCTTTTAAGAAGCGCGCCCGCAGCCGCTCGCGATGGCCAAGATAATGCTGCGGCTCTTCGGCGACGGCTACGGCGGGCTTCGTCACGCCGCGGCCGCCGGCAGATCATACGGCGGATGATGCAGCCCCTTCGGCGACAGCGTGAAATTTTCGTAGCCGCTCTCGGTCACGCCGATCGTGTGTTCGAACTGCGCCGACATCGAACGATCGCGGGTCACCGCAGTCCAGCCATCCGAAAGAATTTTCACATGCGGCCGGCCGAGGTTGATCATCGGCTCGATGGTGAAGAACATGCCAGGCTTCAGCACGACGCCCTCGCCGCGCCGGCCGTAATGCAGGATATTCGGCTCGTCGTGGAACAGCCGGCCAAGCCCATGACCGCAGAAATCGCGCACCACCGAACAGCGTTCGGCCTCGGCGAAATCCTGAATTGCGGCGCCGATATCGCCGGTCGTCGCGCCCGGCTTCACGGCGGCAATGCCGCGCATCATCGCCTCGTAGGTCACTTCGACGAGACGCTGCGCCCGGCGCGAAACCTCGCCGACGAGATACATGCGGCTCGAATCACCATGCCAGCCGTCGACGATCAGGGTCACGTCGATATTGACGATGTCGCCCTCGCGCAGCGGCTTACGGTCGGGGATGCCATGACAGACGACGTGATTGATCGAGGTGCAGATCGACTTGCGATAGCCGCGATAATCGAGCGGCGCCGGATAGGCCTTGTGCGCGATGGCGAAATCGAAGACCAAACTGTCGAGAAACTCGGTCGTCACGCCCGGCTTGACGTAAGGGGCGAGCATATCGAGGGCTTCGGCCGTGAGTCGGCCGGCCTTGCGCATGCCCTCAAAAGCCTCAGGCCCATGCAGTTTAATCTGGCCGGTCTTGCGGCCGGGCACGTCCAAAGCATCCACAAACGTCATTTCACTGGCCCGCTCAATTGCTGCCACACAATTTAAGCCTTCCCGCCTGCGAGGCAAGATCGACGAAACGCCTTCTCCTACCATAAGTTGCAGGAGTGCGCCGCAAATCCGGCCGGACGCCCCTCTCCATACGCGGCCGTTTCGCTATCCGTACCGAAAAGCGTCCTCAGGAAAAAACCTGGCGGCGCTTTACAAGTCCGCGCGCGGCCTTCACACCTACGCCACAATCACCGGTGTTTCTGCGTGTGGCGCGGGCTGGCGGCGCCTTTGCGATAACATTGATGTAGCTTACGGATTGCCGCGGAGAGAGACCCTGCCAAGCGAAGATCTGGATACGCTCCTGAAACAGCCCCCGGCCACCGGCGCCGGCCGCAATCTGCATCCGCTGGCCTATGGGATCGAGCGGATGGGACTCATCTCGCTGCGCTTTCCCTATCTTGTGGCGGCCGTCCTGATCGTCGCGGCGATTCTCGCGACCTTCGGCATCGGCCGCATCAAGGTCGATGATTCGCTCAGCCAATTGTTCCGCTCCAATACGCCCGAATTCCATCAATATGAGGACGTGACGAAGCGGTTTCCGTCCAGCGAATTTGACGTGCTGGTCGTCATCGAAGGCGACAATCTGCTGGCGCGGGACAATCTGAGCAAGCTTCGCGACCTCGTCACCGATCTGCAATTGATCGACGGCACCCGCGGCATCATCTCGCTCTATTCTGCCCGCCAGCCGCCGGAAGGCAACCATCTGCCGGCCCCGCTTTTCCCTGAGCCTCTGCCGGAAGGCGCAGCCTATGAGCAGCTCATCAAGAAGGTGATGAGCAACGAGATTTTGCGCGGCAAACTGCTGTCGCTCGACGGCAAGCTCACCTTGGCGGTGCTGGCGCTCGATCCGGCCGTCGTCGAGAGCAACACGCTGCGCGACGTCGTCGGCGAAATCCGCAAGACCATGACAGAGGACCTCGCCGGCTCCGGCCTCTCCGCCGAACTGTCCGGCGTGCCGGTGATGCAGCTCGAAATCCGCAATGCCGTCGAGCGTGACCGGATTGTTTATAACGCGCTCGGCTTTCTCGGCGGCTGCCTCATCGCCATCCTGTTCTTCCGCCGCATCTCCTTCATGATCATTGCGGCAGCGCCGCCGCTGCTCGCCATCCTGCTTGCGCTCGGGGCGCTGGGCTGGCTCGATTTCCGCCTCAACATGTTCCTCAACGTGATGACGCCGCTCATCATGGTGATCAGTTTTTCCGATTCGATGCAGCTCACCTTTGCGACGCGCGATCGCATCATCAACGGCGACAGCAAGGCCGATGCGCTGCGCACGGCGATCTACATCGTCGGGCCGGCTTGCGTCCTCACCCATGCGACCGCCGGCCTCTCCTTCGTTGCGCTGACGTTCTCGAACTCGGATTTGATCCGCAGCTTCGGTGAAGCCGGGATCATCGCGACGCTGATCGCGCTCGTCTCGGTGCTGACCGTCATCCCCTTGCTCGGTATGTTCCTGGTGCGCCGCGAGGCGGCCTTCGTCGCGCGCATGAAGGGCGCCGACATGGCGGTCGATGCGCTGCGGCGCTTTTGCGGCTGGATCGCCGCACGGATGGTGACCCGGCCGGCGCTCTACAGCCTGCTTGGCCTCATCGTCGTCGTCGGCCTCGGCACGATCTACGCCAATTTGCAGCCGCGCTACCATCTCGCCGATCAAGTCCCCGACAAGCAGAAGGCCGTGCAGGCCAACCGCGAACTCGACGCCAAGCTGACCGGCGCCCAGCCCGTCGACGTGCTGATAGAATTCCCGCCCGGACAATCGCTCTATTCGCCGCAGACTTTGGCGACGATCGCAGCGGTTCATTCGATTGTCGAAAAGCAGGCCGGCGTCGGCAATGTCTGGTCGCTTGAAACGTTGCGCCGCTGGCTCGCCCAAAAGGTCGGCAAGAGCGATGTCGAGACCTTGCGCCAATATGTCGGCTATCTGCCGAAATATCTGGTCGAACGCTTCATCTCGGAGAAACAGGACGCCGTCGTCGTCGAAGGCCGCCTGCCCGATATCGATTCGAGCCAGCTGCTTCCCGTTGTCAACGCGCTCGACAAGAATCTCAATGCCGTACGCGCCGCCCACCCGGGCTATCAGATCGCCGTCACCGGGCTTGCCGTCATTGCGGCCCATAACAGCGCCGGCATGATCGAGAAACTGAACCGCGGCCTCACGGTTGAGATCGTCTTCGTCGCTGCCTTCATCGGCTTGGCCTTCCGCTCGTTCTCGGTGATGCTTGCTTCAATCATGCCAGCAGTCTTCCCGGTCTTCACGGCGGGCGCAGCGCTCTGGGTCTTGGGCCAAGGATTGCAATTTGCCAGCGTCGTGGCGCTCACCGTCTCGTTCGGCCTTGGGCTCAGCGCGACGATCCATTTTCTCAACCGGCTGCGGCTCGAAGACAAGCCGGGCCAAGACCCGGCCATCGCCGTCGAACGCGCCACGATCCTCGTCGGGCCGGCGCTGATCTTGACTTCGGTCGTGCTCGCCTGCGGCTTGGCCATGACGATCTTCTCGCAATTGCCGTCGCTGCGGCTCTTCGGCTGGCTGAGCTCGTTCGCCATGCTGACCGCGCTCATCGCCGACCTGTTCATTCTGCGGCCGACGATCATGCTGCTGCTGCGCTGGAGCCGAAACCGCCGCTGGAGCTGAAACAGCGCGCCTAAGGAACCGCCTTCGTGCAAGCAAAGCAGTAAAACGAAAAGCGCCCGGATGTTCCGTGCGAACATCCGGGCGCCTCAAACGTGCCGGCTGGAAGACGCCGAGCGCTCGCCTTCTATTGCTTGCGCATGCTGACGGTTACGCCGACGACATCGGTGCCGCCGGTCGGGGTGATGGAGACGGACTGCGTGCGGCCGCGGGTCACGATCGAAATCGCCGCCGTGAAGCCGACGCCCTGCACATTGGCGACGATACGCGAGCCGCCGACGCGGCCGACGAGCTGGCCATTGGCATTGCGCGTCGTCTCCGCCCAGGAGCCGCGGAGAATGCCATCGGCCGTTTCCGAGACATTGCTGCGGACGTTGAACTTATAGCTGTCGCTCGCGCAAAGCAGGCTCTGGTTCAGAGCATCGCCGGCATCCGAGATGGCATAAGAACCGCGGCAGCGGATGCGCTCATGGGTACCGTTCTTCATGGAGATAATTCCCGACCCTAGCCAATAGCCGGCGAGCGGCCGCAAGGCGCTCCCCGCAAAGGCCTCGCCGCTTTGCAACGCGGCGGCCGCGAGAAAGGCTGCGACCAAAGGCACGCTTCTGCTCAACTTCACCGGCATGAAAATCCCTCCATCACATCCGCCCGCGGCGTTTCCCGAGGCGCAAGCTACACATATTCTCGCGGCTGGCTTTTGCAATCTGACGACAACGCGGGCGCAAGACCCGCGCGGAAAAGAGCAGAGTTTAGCGCAGGCGCCCACAACCGCAAGATTTCCATCCGTACGCAGAGCGCCCGGATGGCTCCCCAGACTTCGTTCGGCTAAGACCGGCTCTCAGGACCGGGCGACCCAAAAAGTTCGCGGATGCGGCGTGCGAGCCCGTCGCGCACGGCGCGGTAAGCATCGAGCACGGTTTCACGCGAGCCTTCGACAAGCGTCGGGTCCGGCGTCGGCCAATAAGCGAGTTCGGTTGGCACGCCGCGGGCGAGTTCCGCAATTCGGTCGCGCGCTTCCGGTGTCAAGCTGACGACGAGATCGAAGGCCTCATCCTCGAATTCTTCCCAGGCCCGCGGTGCGCGCAGGCCGTTTTCGATGCCGATCTCGCGCAGAACTTCAGCGGCAAAGCCGTCGGTCCGGCCCCGCCGCAGCCCGACGGAGGCGGCATAGACCCGGTTGTTCGAGAGCTTGCGCGTCAGCGCCTCGGCCATCGGCGAACGGACGCTGTTTTCCGAACAGACGAAAAGAACCGACTGCGGCGGCCGCCTGCGAGGGGTTTGCAAGGCGTCCACATCGGACACGACTCATCCCTTCCAGTGCAAGGCCGTGACAAGCGTGAAGATGCGCCGCGCCGTATCGAGGTCGCAGGTGATCTTGCCCTTGAGGCGCTCCTGCAGCAGTGTCGCGGCTTCGTCGTGCAGGCCCCGTCGCCCCATGTCGATGGCTTCGATCTGCGCCCGTGTCGCCGAGCGGATCGCATCGTAATAGCTCTCGCAGATCAGGAAATAATCTTTGAGCAGGCTGCGAAACGGCGTCAGCGATAGAATGTGAACGGCGATGACGTCGCCCGTTTCGTTCGAGATTTCAAACGCAAGTTTGGCATCGTGCAGCGATATTTTTAGCGCATAAGGGCCTTCGTCGCGATCCGGCAGTCCGAAATCGTTTTCCTCGACAAGGTCGTAGATAGCGATCTGGCGCTCGTGCTCCTGATCGGACGTGCCGCGGCCAATGGAAGCCTCGTCGAGCGTCACCGACACGAGACGATTGCGCCGATTCGGCTCGTCCGCGGTCATGACGTCATGAGGCCCAGGCGTAGAGCGACCGAACGGGCATGGGCGTCGAGCCCCTCCGCCTTGCCGAGCGCGACGGCAGCCGGCCCGAGCGCCGCGAGACTTGCCGGCCCGCATTTGAGGATCGATGTGCGTTTCATGAAGTCAAGAACGCTCAAACCGG
>JAJXZN010000203.1 GCA_021780015.1 Pseudomonadota bacterium | reverse complement strand
CTTGCCGATCGGCTCGTCACCAACAAGGAATGGATCGAATTCATCGCCGATGGCGGTTATCGCAACCCGCTGATCTGGCTTTCCGAAGGCTGGGCCAAGCGTCAATCGGAAGGTTGGACCATGCCCCTCTATTGGGAAGATCGCGGCGGGGCGGACTATTGGACAATGACCCTGCGTGGGGCGCAGCCGGTCGATCCCGCGGCGCCCGTTTGCCACGTCAGCTATTTCGAGGCGGACGCTTTCGCGACTTGGGCGGGACGACGCTTGCCGAGCGAATTCGAATGGGAATATGCGGCGCGCGATCTGCCGCAAGCTGGAAATTTGCTCGATTCGGGACGCTTGCGGCCGCGCCCCGCGCCGCTACCCGCGAGCGGCGTGCGGCAGATGTACGGCGATGTCTGGGAATGGACGCGCAGCGCCTTTTCACCCTATCCGCGCTTCCGCCCGGCCGAAGGCGCGGTCGGCGAATACAATGGCAAATTCATGTGCGGCCAGTTCGTGCTGCGTGGCGGCTCCTGCGCGACGCCGGAGAGCCATATGCGGCCGACCTATCGCAACTTCTTTCCGCCAGATGCACGCTGGCAATTTTCAGGCTTGCGGCTGGCGGAGGACGCCTGATGCTCGAACGCGTCGATGTCAAAACACGCCAGGCCGATGCCTTTCGCGCCGACGTATGGGCGGGGCTGAGCCGTCCGCAGAAAACCCTGCCGAGCCGCTGGCTCTATGATGATCGCGGTTGCGCGCTCTTCGAGGCGATCACGCAGCTCGATGAATATTATCCGACGCGGACCGAGACGGCGATCTTGAAGGATGATGCGGCGCAAATCGCGGCGTTCTGCGGACGCGATGCCGTGCTGCTCGAATACGGCGCGGGCGCCGGATTGAAGACCGAGATCGTGCTCGGCGCCCTCGACGCGCCGCAGCTCTATGCGCCGATCGACATCGCCGCCGATTTTCTCGAACAGACCGCGGCGCGGATCCGCCGCCGCTTCCCGGGCTTGCCGGTTCACCCGATCGCGGCCGATTTCACGTCCGATTTTGATATCCCATCACATGTGCCTTCAGAGCGCCGCATCGCCTTCTTTCCCGGATCGACGATCGGCAATCTCGATGCGGACGAAACCTTGGCCTTTCTCGAGCGGATGCGTCACCACGTCGGAGGCGGCGGACGGGCGATCATCGGCGCGGACCTTAAAAAGGATGTTTCGACCCTCATCGCCGCCTATGACGACCGGCACGGTGTGACGGCGGCTTTCAACCTCAATCTTTTGGCACGGATCAACCGGGAGCTGTCGGGCAAGTTCGCGCTTGATCAATTCGTCCACGAGGCGCGCTGGAATGAGAGCGAATCCGCGATCGAAATGCATCTCGTAAGTCTGAAAGAGCAGGTCGCGGCGGTCGCGGGCCGGTCGTTTGCCTTCCGGCGCGGCGAGACGATCCATACGGAAAGCTCACGGAAGTATTCCATCGAGAGCTTTTCGGACTTTGCGATGCGGAGCGGCTGGCGGGATAGGGCGATCTGGACCGACCCGCAGCGCCGCTTCGCCTTGTTCGGCCTGAGCGCCGAATGAGTGGCGCCCATCAATAAGGCGGCGCGCGCCGCTTGCGTTGCTCACGCGCCGCCTCGGTCCACCAGGCGAGATCGTCGGCGAAACGGGGGAAGCTTTGTTCCAGCGCCTTGCCGCCATCGCCGATCGGCGAAGCGTCGACATCGAGCGTCTGCGCGATCGGCCCGACGGCCAGCGTGCTCGAGACGACAATCATGCCCATCTCCGAAAGGATGCCGTGCCAAATCGTTCCCGAGCGTACTCCAGAGAAGCGCCCGGCCGAATAGCTTGCGATCGCCGCGGGCCGCCAAAACCATTCTTCGAGAAAATGGTCGGTCAGGTTTTTGAGTCCGGGCTGCGGGCCCCAATTATATTCGCCGGTGATGAAAACGAATGCGTCGGCGTTGCGAATCTTCTCCGCAAGCACCTCCAGCGCCGCCGGCGCGCCGCCTTTGGGATATTCCTTGTACATCCTGTCGAGCATAGGCAGACCGACGTCCTTGGCGTCGATGAGTTCGGCCGCAGCCCCGCGCCCGCGCAAGCCTCGCAGGATGTAATTGGCGAGCCTGATGCCCAAGCGGTCGCTGCGATAAGAACCGTAGAAAACAAGTATGCGATCCGACATGTTTCCGCTCACAAGGATTTAGCAGCCGCGCGGGCACGACCCTATCATCCGCCGTTATGATTGCATCCGTAAAAACGCCTGTTTGATCGTTCCAGCCGAGAATAGCCCGCCTTGTCCAATTCTTCACGCATGCCTTTTTCCTATTCGGCCGCGACGCGGCGTCTGCGCGCGACCGCCGTGATCCTGCTCGTTGGAGCGGGGTGCGTGAATTACCTCGATCGCGCGGCTGTCGCTGTCGCCGAGCCTAAGATCCATCAGGAGCTGCACCTCTCTTATGGTCAACTCGGCGTCTTGCTCTCGGCCTTCGCGTGGAGCTACGGCTTGGCGCAAATTCCGGCAGGAACATTGATCGATCGATTTGGACCTCGCCGGACATTGGGGGTGGGTCTCGCGCTGTGGTCGCTTGCACAGATCGCCGCGACCTTCGTTCGCTCGTTCGGTCAATTCATCGTCGCGCGCGTCGCGCTAGGGCTCGGCGAATCGCCAATGTATATCGGCGGCTCGCGCGTCTGCACGGACTGGTTCGCGCTCGACCAGCGGGCGCTGCCGATCGCGATTTTCAATTCATCGTCGGGGCTTGCCCCAGCGCTGGCGCCGCCGCTGCTGACCTGGCTGATGCTGATGTTCGGCTGGCGGACGATGTTTCTGATTGCCGGCCTCGCCGGCTTTGCGATCGCCGTTCTGTGGGCGCTGCTTTATCGCGCCCCGGAGACGGCCGGCATTCCCGCCGTCGATCTGCAGGAGATCCGCCGCCAAGATGTCGCCAACGTCGCTCATGTCGGTTTCCGGCAAGCCGCCTGGCTGCTGCGCTTTCCCACCTCCTGGGGGATGTTTTTCGGCTTTTTCGGCGTCGTCTACATTTCCTGGCTCTATGCCACATGGCTGCCCGCCTATCTGGAAAGCGCCCGGCATCAAACTATCGGGGACGCCGGCGTCTGGGCGTCGATCCCCCTCGGCGCGGGGTTTCTCGGCGCGCTTTCCGGCGGGTTCATCGCCAATGGGCTCGAAAAGCGCGGCATCGATGCGGCCGCCGCGTGCCGGATCCCGACGATCGCCGGATTATTGGCCGCGGGCGTCTTTACGGTTGCCGGGTCTTACACGGGCAATGTTTCCGTGGCGATCGGCCTGATGGCCTGCGGCCTTTTCGCGGCGAATGTCTCGTCAAGCTGCGGCTGGGCTCTGGCTGCCGTGATCGCGCCGCCGAATACGGTTGCGACGCTCGAGGCCATTCAGAACGTGGGCGGCTCGATCGGCGG
The DNA here is from genome assembly GCA_021780015.1 of Pseudomonadota bacterium. Classification (GTDB taxonomy): domain Bacteria; phylum Pseudomonadota; class Alphaproteobacteria; order Rhizobiales; family Beijerinckiaceae; genus Methylovirgula. The sequence continues at coordinate 2,616 of JAJXZN010000203.1, read as the reverse complement.
CGCGCTCGCGCCCTACGTGACCGGCGCCCTGGTGCAATCGAGCCGTTCGTTCCTACCGTCCTTCGTTTTGGCCGGTGCGATCTCGATTGCTTGCGCGCTCGTCTATCATTTCGCCACGCGCGACAGGATTTTGCCGTCGGAATGATGCGCCGCATCGCCTGTCAAGGCTGCGGAGGAGATCGTCGCGCGCATATCCGTGCGCGGCACATGATAGCGCGCGAGGATCGCATCGATCCGCGGCCGCTCGTTTTCGAGAATGGCCTCGATCTTCTCCTTGAATTCCGGCTCGTGCCGGCGCATCCCCATGGAAATATCGAATTGCATCGGCCATTGCGCGCCATCGACGGCCGGCGTGACCTGCGTCAGGGTCAGCGCCGCAGGTTCCTTGGTCGCGAAATAGCCCGCGAGCGGCCCCCACACCACTGCGACATCGATATCGCCCTTGGCCACCGCATCCATGATAGCGGCGGGCGGGTTGGGCTTCTGATAATCGCCGTAGAGCATGTAACCGCGCACATTGTCGATAATGCCGCGCCGCGCCAGCGCATGCGCCGGCGGCGTATTCATCGCGTCGTTGCCGACCATCTGAACGCCGATCTTCAGCTTGCGAAGCTGCGGGTCGTCGTAGGAGGTGATCCGGATATGCCGATCGGCCCGGGTGACAAAGACATAGCTCGATCGGTAATAGGGCCGCGACGTCGCCAGCATATCGACGGCCGTGGCGACCCCAGGCCATAGATCACACAGGCCCGATTTCAACGTGTTCCGCACATAGCCGCGCCGTTGCGCCCACCACGTGTAGACGACTGTCGCGTTCATATCCTTGGCGACGAGCGCGACGATCTTATTCTCGAAGCCTTCGCCCTTGGCGTTCGAGAACGGCAGGTTGTTGGGGTCGGCGCAGACGCGCAGCTCGGCCGCTTGCGCCGCCGTCGTCGCGCCGAAGATGAGGCCCAGAAGGGCGAGCGCGACGCCACCAGGTTTCATGGCGACGGCGCGCCTTCTTGCGGATCGGTTTCGAGCGATGCGGGGCCCGGCGCCGCCGCATCGGGCTTCGTCGGAATGGCTTCCTTCGCGGCATTCGTCTCCAGCGATTTCACATAGGCCGCAAGCTGCCAGATGGCCGATGATGGCAGGATATTGCCCCACATCGGCATGCCGTTGGGTCGGCCTTGATAGATCGAGGCGTAAATCTGATCGATGCGGCCGCCATAAAGCCAAACCGAATCGTTGAAGGCCGGCCCGATTCCGCCCGCGCCATGGAAATGGCAGCCGGAGCAATTGTACCAATCGAACAATTTCGCGCCGACGGCGATGGCCTGCGGATTGCCCTCATATTGCTTGCCGAGCGGATCGGCCGGCGGCTCTTTTTGCCCGTTTGGGAAAAGGCCCGAAACCGGCACGTTCAGCACGCTGCCTTGCGGTCGCGCTTGCGCCGCAGGCTGGCTCTGGTTGGGATCGGCCCGCGCACGATTGCAGCGGGCAACCACAAGCGCCGCGCCGAGCAGCACGATGAGCAGGATCATGCCCTCAAGATGGCGGTAGTGCGAAGACATAGAGCATTCCTCCTGCTGCGGTTCTCTGCTTCAGATCGGCCATCGCGCCGACGAAGCCCAGAGCGCCGGTCGGATCGCGCGGGTCGAGATTCCCAGGCACGATGGCGCCCGACCAGCCGCCGACGCCGGAAAGGATGGCGACATATTCACGGCCGTCAGGGCCGCGGTAGGCAATCGGCTGGCCGATGATTCCCGAGCCCGTCTTGAACTTCCATTTGAGCGCGCCGGTCTTGGCGTCGACGGCTTTGAACCAACCGTCCATCGTTCCATAGAAAACGAGATTGCCGGCGGTCGCGAGCGTGCCGCTCCAAGCGGGAAGATCTTCTTTGATCTGCCAAGCCGGCTTGCCGGTCTCGACATTCCAGGCACTGACTTCGCCGCGGAACCCGCCGGGACCGGGTTTCATCACCACATTCGCGCCGACATAGGGCGTGCCGGCGATATAATTCGCCTGCACGTTTTCCCAATCCATGCAGAGGTTTTCGTGTGGAATATAGAGATAGCCGGTCTGCGGCGAGAAGGACGAAGGCTCCCAGTCCTTCGCGCCCGAAGCGGTGGGGCAGATGTCATGCACGATCGTTCCGACCTTTGTGTTCTTGGCGGGATTGACCACCGGCCGGCCGGTCTTCATGTTGATCGATTTGATCGAATTGACATAACCATAGGGATGCGCGGAGACGATCTCGCCGGTCGCGCGGTCGAGCATATAGAGATAGCCGTTGCGATCCGGGTGCATCAGCACCTTGCGGATTTTACCGTCGATCGGCACGTCGAGCAGAATGATCTCGTTGATGCCGTCGTAATCGTGCTCGTCGTGCGGATTATATTGATAATACCATTTCGCCGCGCCGGTATCGGGATCGCGCGCGAAAATCCCGTCGGTCCATTTGTTGTCGCCGGGGCGCTGCTCCTGGTTCCACGGGCCAGGATTAGCGGCTTCCTCGTAAAGGAGATTGAGATCGGGATCATAGGCCATCCAGCCCCAGTTCGAGCCGCCGCCGATCTTCCAGGCATCCGGCGGCCAGGTCGTCACGCCGAGATCTTTGCCCCGATCCGAGGC
>JAJXZN010000049.1 GCA_021780015.1 Pseudomonadota bacterium | reverse complement strand
GACGATTGCGCCGTGGCTCCTTCGCGGTCATGAGTTCGTCAGGCCAAGCCGGAACGCCACGGAGCGGGCATGGGCGTCGAGACCTTCAGCTTTGCCGAGCGCAACCGCTGCCGGACCCAGCGCGGCGAGGCTTTCGGGCGAGCACTTGAGGATCGACGTGCGCTTCATGAAATCGAGCACGCTGAGGCCGGAGGAGAAGCGCGCCGAACGCGCCGTCGGCAAGACATGGTTCGATCCGCCGACATAATCGCCGATCGCCTCGGGCGTATGGCCGCCGATGAAGATCGCGCCGGCGTTGTTTACGCGATCGGCCAAAGCCTCGGCGTCTCGCGTGATGATTTCAAGGTGTTCAGGCGCTACACGGTCGGCAAGCGGCAGGGCTTCGCCGATCGCCGCGACTTCGATGATCGCGCCGTGATCGCGCCAACTTGCCGCCGCGATGGCCGCGCGCGGCAGGCTCGCAAGCTGGCGCTCAACGGCCACGGCGACGGACTGGGCCAGCGCGGCGCTATCGGTGATGAGGATCGATTGCGCGGCGGTGTCATGCTCGGCCTGGGCCAAGAGATCAGCGGCAACCCAATCGGGATTGGCGCTGTCGTCAGCGATGATCAGCACTTCCGACGGGCCGGCGATCATGTCGATGCCGACAGTGCCGAAGACGCGGCGTTTAGCGGCTGCGACATAGGCATTGCCGGGGCCGACGATCTTCGCCACCGGCGCAATCGTCGCGGTGCCATAGGCGAGCGCCGCGATCGCTTGCGCACCGCCGACGCGGTAGATTTCATCGACACCAGCAAGCTTGGCGGCGGCGAGCACCAACGGCGCAATCTCGCCGTGCGGCGCCGGCACAACCATGACAAGCCGGCCGACGCCCGCAACCTTCGCCGGGACCGCATTCATCAGGACGGATGACGGATAGCTTGCCGTGCCGCCCGGAACGTAAAGCCCGGCGGCCTCGATCGCCTGCCAGCGCCAGCCGAGTTCGACGCCGAGCGCATCGGTGAAAATCTGGTCGCTCGGCCGCTGGCGCTCATGGAAAACCGTGATCCGCTCATGCGCCAGCCGCAGAGCGGCGAGCGCCTCGGGCGCCGCGGCCCGTTCCGCGGCGGCGATCTCCGCCGCCGGGACAGCAAGCCCCAGAGCGCCGAGATCGACGTGGTCGAATTTTTGCGAATAGGCGATGAGCGCCTTGTCGCCCTCGGCGACGACATCGGCGATGATCGCCTGCACGGCCTGATCGACATCGACCGCTGCCTCGCGCTTCGAGGCCAGCAGGGCGGCGAAAGCCGTCCCGAAAGCGGGGCTGCGCGTGTCGAGCCGTTGCGGCATAGTCTTTCCTTTCGAAGGGAATTCTCTGTTAGCCACGCGGGCGCCGCATGGCAATCGCCCGGTCGAGGCCGGCCTTAAAGCAGGCGCGCGACCTCGGGGTCGATCTCGGCCGGCTTTACGAGGGGTGCGAACCGCGCGACGACAGTCCCCTGCCGGTCGATGAGGAACTTGGTGAAGTTCCATTTGATCGCTTGGGTCCCGGCAAAGCCCTTCTGCGCCCTTTTGAGAAATTGGTAGAGCGGGTGCGCGCCGTCGCCATTGACCTCGATCTTGGCGAACATCGGAAAGCTCACCCCGTAATTCAATGCGCAGAACTGGCCGATCTCGGTCTCGTCGCCGGGCTCCTGCCCGCCGAACTGATTGCAGGGAAAGCCCAGAATGTCGAAGCCCTTGCCGTGATATTTTTGATAAAGCGCCTCAAGCCCCTCATATTGCGGGGTGAATCCGCATTTGCTGGCGGTATTGACGATGAGCAGCACCTCGCCGCGGAAGGCGGCAAGCGATTTTTCTTTGCCGTCCAAGGTCTTGGCCGAAAAATCATAGATCGAGGCCATACTCTTTAATCCTGTCTGCGGCGGGCGCCATGCTCTAATGCCAAACCCGGAGCTTTCGCAAGCGCACGGCCGGAATCAAAAAAGCCCCCGCCCCGGCGAACCGGGACGGGGGCAATGGCGGGACCAAAAACGCGTCTATTCGCCCGGTGCGGGGAATGCGATCCGCCCAGAGGCCGATTCGGCGAGACGCGCCTTCAAGACGTCGATCTTGGCTTCGAGCTGGGCGATATCATCGCGCAGATCGATGATCGTCTTCTCGTAAATGTCGATCTTCTCCTGCAGGCGCCCAATCTCCATCCGCAATTCGCCGATCGTCTTCTCGTAGATCTGCATCAGCGTGGCGATGCGTGAATCGAGAACCGAGGCGAGCGTCGGCTGGCGATTGATCAGTGCCGACAAGATCGTGGCGATCGACCCGATCATTGTGCCGAAGAGGCCGGCAACGAGCGGCAGCCAGAATTCGTTGGGCATCGGCGGCCTACGGAACGACCGCCCTGGGGCCGACCGTGCCGCCGAGCGCGTTGCAGACAGCCGCCGAGGCGACATAGACCTTGCCGTCGGTGCCGATGAGCGATTGGCCGGCGCCAACGCCCGCCTCGATCGCTTGCGCCACGGCACTCGCATCGGCGACGGCGCAGGTGAAAGCCGTGACGCCAGACTTCAGCGAACCGATGGCCTGCTGCGTCGCCGGCGCGTCGATCCACGCCACGGCATTATTGATCGCCTGATCGAACCCGGCACAACCGCCGAGGCAGAACGCAAGCGCCAGCGCGCCCGCGCAGAAAACGCGTTTCATCCTTCGTCCTTTCGATTTGGAGCTTTACTCGAAACGATCCTCAATCGTTCGTTCGAGGTCGAGCGTGACTTGCGGGATTTTGCCGTTGGAAAATCGCATCAGCAGCGCGAAGCCGCCGAGCGCCACGGCGAGATCATCGGCGGCGATCGCGACCGGCGGCACAAACACGCCGATCACGCGCAGCACATCGTCCACCGTCTTGAGTTCGCCGATGAGATTGGCGCTCTGGAAGGCCTGCGCCGCGTCGCCGAAATTGATCTGCGAGGCGTATTTAAGCGCCATTGCGATCTTCTCGATATCGGTGGCAAAAGCGCTCATGCCGGAGGCACCTTGCCGTCGACATGCGCGGCCGGCGCAAGATCGAGATTGGCGGCGCTGGCCTCGGCGGGAAGCGCCCCCGCCGCCGACAGCCGTGCGATCAGCATTTGTCCGAGATTGTCGCCAAGCTCTTTGAAGAGTCCCGGCGCTTGCGCGACGAGATATTGCGCGGCCTGCCGCAGGACCGCATTGGCGATCGGAATTTCGAGCACTTTGCCCTTTTCCGCGCCTTCGACGAGGGCGAAGCCCGCCTCGATGGCGCGCGTCATGACCTGATCGATATGGGCGGCGTGGAGGGCTCGCGCGATGTCGGGCCCAAGCCGCGCCGCGAGCCACGCCAGCGCGAGGCTTGCCAGCGAGACGGCGGCCGGATGCAAGGCCGCAAGGATGTCGCTGACGAGCGCTCCCCACGGGACAGTCACAATCGTGTTGCTTGCGGCATAGGCAGACGACGCGACAAGCGTCATCGCCGCCGCAAAGAAGATGCGCGCGCGCATGAATGATCCTTCGGTGATTTGCCGCGAACCGCGCGGCGCGGTGAGAGCCACGAGCCAGAAACGGCTGTCGGCGCGGGGCGGACCGCCCGCGTTCAAGTCGCAAAAATCAATGCGAGGCGCGAACCGGCGCCTCGCATGAAATCAATTGAAGAGCATCACTGGCCGGGCTCGCCGCCGTTATATTGCCCGCCGAGGCCCTCTTCCTTGCGCACGGTGTAATAGGCAACCGCCATCGTGCTCATATTGATGCAGGTGATGTTGACGTTGACGCTTTCCTGGTCGCCGGTGGCATTGTAGCCGATGACTGATTTCGGATTGAGCGTCTGCGTGCAAACGCATTGCCCGGCGCCGCGGCAGGTGAAGTCCTTGGCCTCCGCGGCAAGCGCCGACAGGCCGAGCATCAGGCTGGCGATGATTATTGCTTTTTTCATTTTCAGCTCCGCTGGTGGTGTGGATCAGCGCCCCACGAAAATGCCGCCTAGGCAGCCATTTGCGCGAGTACGCGTGCGACGACGTCGGCCTTGACCACATTCCTCCCCGGACAATCGTGATGATCGCGGCGGCACTCTTTGTGAAAATGCAGTCCGCGTACGCCAAGCTTGAAGCCATCCGGCCGCAATTCAAGCTTGCGATGTAACGCTGCCAGCGCTGCGACCATATTGTCGCGGACTTGCGCGCCCGGCCCTTCGTCAAAACTTTCCGTCGCGTAATCGCCGATCATTTCGACGCCGAGCGTCAGATGATTCCAGCACGAGACGGAGACGCCAACTTGCGTCAGATCACACAGGTTCCAAATCAAATCCTGTGCCACGAACAGGTGGACGCCCGAATGCCAGTGCAAAATGTCGCGCTCGTAGTGCTTCTGCGCAACAATCCTTTGCCGGGCCGGATGCGAGGATCCGAGCCAGGTTGCGAGACTTGGCACGCCGGTATTGTGCAGGGTGACGAAGCGCGGGCGCCAGTCCTGCCACGCCAGCGTCTCGACGAACCCGGCGAATTCGGCCGGCGTATAGCTCCTGGGTTCGGCGAGGAAGGTCATCGCAAAGCCGCCATGGCGACGACGGCGCGGCCATAGCGCGTGCAGCGCGGGCTGCGCCAGACGCCGAAATTATAGGCGCTGGCGACGGCGCACCAACCGTCCCGCCGATGCAGCGCCAAGGCGAGCTTGAGATAGCGCACGCCGGCCTCGATCCCGGCCTCGCCGTAGAGATTGCCCGTCACCCCGACCTGGCGCGCGGTCTGCGGGAGAACCTGCATCGCGCCGCGCTCGCCGGCCGCGCCGCGCATGGACATCCGCAACCCGGATTCGAAGCGCGCGATCGCTAGCGCCAGTCGCACCGGAACGCCGATCAGGCTGTCGGGAATATTCCCCTGGGTGAAATAGTCGAGCAGATACATCTGCCGGCGCAGCGCGATATTGACGCTGGTGATGATCTGCTCGACCGGGCTCAAGCCATAGGCGTGATTGACGCGGAGATTGCGCGGCCGATAGAGAATGTCCCGCAGCGAATAATTGACGGCGGGATAGCCTTTCAGCACCTGCTGATAGGCGACGGGATAGACGGTCGCGCCGTTCTCGGCATAAGGCTGCGGCGTGCGGCCCCAATCGTCGATCACCGGCTTGATCGTCGCGCCATCGAGCGGCAGAAGCGCCGTCAGCCGGCCGCCGCGATCGCGCTGCAAATAAAGCGTCGGCGCATCGATGACGAACAATTCTTCGAGCAGCAGCCGCAGCCAGTCGCCGAAGGAATGCAAGCCGTCCGGCCGGGCAAAGAACTGACGCAGCGTCGCAAGGCGCGGGTCGGCGCCCGGCTGCTTGTTGCGCGGGCCGATCGACCAGATAAGGCGCGCAATCTGATCCTTGCGCGTCTCGATGACGAGGCGCAGCAGATCATAGCCATCGGCAAGGCCGCGCAAGGTATGAAACGAGACGGGCTCGTCGATGCGCGGCGTCGTCGCGAGATTATAGCCGGATGGATAATCCCATTGCCGGCCCGAGACTTCGGGCGGCGCCAGCGGCGTGATCGGCGCGAGCGGCCCGAACCAATCGGCCCCCTGCCCCGCCGCACCGGGCTGGCCATAGCTCACGCTGACTTCATAGGGACTGAGCGGCCAGCTCGGCTGGCCTGCACCGCGTTCCATCATGAACATTCCTTAAGGGCGGAACCGCGCCGCGGCCGGCCGGTTGATTCGTCATCGGGATCAGCCAAGGAGAACGGACATGGCTTTGGCTTATTATGAAGCGACCGCGTTCGAGACGGCGCCGCTTTACCGGCCGGATTCGACCCTATCGCCCGACGAAGACGCGCATCTGCGCACCTATCGGAAATTCGTCACGCTGGCGCGCACGGCCGCGGTCTGCGCGCCGCTGCTGCTCGCCTTCGTTCTTTATTGGACGACGTAAGGGCTACCGGTTCGTCTCGCGCCGGTAGAATTCGATGATGCCGGTGCCGTCGGCAAGCTCGAAGAGATAGGTCAGCGCCCAGATCGCCGCGTCGGCATGGTCGGGGCTACCGGCGCCGCCATAGCCCGCCGCGGTGAAAGCGCAAAGCTGATCCT
>JAJXZN010000067.1 GCA_021780015.1 Pseudomonadota bacterium | reverse complement strand
CGTCCATTCGGTGGTCTTCGGCGGATTCTCGCCGGATTCGCTCGCCGGCCGCGTTCGCGATTGCGGCTCCAAAGTGCTGATCACCGCCGACGAAGGCCTGCGCGGCGGCAAGAAAGTGCCGCTCAAAGCCAATGTCGATGCGGCCCTCGAGAAACTCTCCTTCGTCGTGAACGACGTGATCGTCGTCAAACACACCGGCGGCACGATCCATTGGGAAGCGGGCCGCGACACCTGGCTGCATGAAGCGATGGAGACCGTGTCGGCCGAGTGCCCCGTCACCCCGGTCGGCGCGGAGGACCCGCTCTTCATCCTCTATACGTCGGGCTCGACCGGCACGCCCAAGGGCGTCGTGCATACGAGCGCCGGCTATCTCCTCTACGCCGCGATGACACATCAATATGTCTTCGATTATCACGACGGCGATATCTATTGGTGCACGGCCGACATCGGCTGGGTGACCGGCCACAGCTACATTCTCTACGGGCCGCTGGCCAACGGCGCGACGACGCTGATGTTCGAAGGCGTGCCGACCTATCCGTCGATCGCCCGCTTCTGGGAGGTGGTCGACAAGCATAAGGTGAACATTTTCTACACCGCGCCGACCGCCATCCGCTCGCTGATGGGCGCCGGCGACGAACCGGTGAAGAAGACGAGCCGCGCCTCGCTACGCCTGCTCGCCACGGTCGGCGAGCCGATCAACCCCGAAGCCTGGGAATGGTATTACAACGTCGTCGGCGAGCGTCGCTGTCCGATCATCGACACCTGGTGGCAGACCGAGACCGGCGGCCATATGATCACGCCGCTGCCGGGCGTGAATGCGCTCAAGCCCGGCTCCGCCACCAGACCCTTCTTCGGTATCAGGCCTGAGATTGTCGACGGCAGCGGCGCAGTGCTTGAGGGCGCGGCCGAGGGCATTTTGGTCATCGCCGATTCCTGGCCCGGCCAGATGCGCACGATCTATGGCGATCACGACCGCTTCGTGCAGACTTATTTTTCGTCCTTCCCGGGCAAATATTTCACCGGCGACGGAGCGCGTCGCGATGCGGACGGCGATTATTGGATCACCGGCCGCGTCGATGATGTGATCAATGTCTCCGGCCACCGCATGGGCACGGCGGAGGTCGAAAGCGCGCTCGTCGCCCATATGCACGTTGCCGAAGCCGCCGTCGTCGGCTTCCCGCATGACATCAAGGGCCAGGGCATTTTCGCCTATGTCACGCTGATCAACGGCCATGAGCCGAGCGAAAAGCTGCGCAAGGATCTCGTCGCCTGGGTGCGGCAGGAGATCGGCCCGATCGCCTCGCCCGACATTATCCAGTTCGCGCCCGGCCTGCCGAAAACCCGGTCCGGCAAGATCATGCGGCGCATTCTGCGCAAGATCGCCGAGAACGAGTTCCATGCACTGGGTGATACTTCGACGCTGGCCGACCCGGCGGTGGTCGAGGACCTGATCCGCGAACGCAAGAAACATCCGATGTAAGGTTAAGCAAATCCCTCTCCCGCCCGCGCGGGAGAGGGGATTTCTGCACCCCGCGTGCGGCCATCGCGCCACATCTCAAGGCGATTTTAACGCTGCCCCCCGAAATCGCTTCAAGCCATCGCGACCTTTGCTATGGTTGCAGTGGACGAGTTTGTTCGCGTAGGGGCGTAATGAGCACCTTGAGTCAAAGGGCTGGCGCCGCGCCGGCCGCATTCGCTTTCGCTTTGACAGTCGGCCTATGCAGCGCGACCGCGCCGGCACGTGCCGCTTGGCACGACGTGCCTTTCTCGGGCGCCTATCCGGCCGGCGAAATCATCATCAGCCAGCACCAGCGCGCGCTCTATTTCACCGAAGGGGACGGCCGCGCCATCCGCTATCCGATCGCCGTCGGCAAGCGCGGCATGGCCTGGCTCGGCTCGGCCTCGGTCGAGGGCAAATATCTGGCGCCCGACTGGTCGCCGCCAGATATCGTCGCGCATGACCATCCGGAATTGCCGAAATTCATCCCCGGCGGCTCGCCGCACAATCCGATGGGCGCGGCCGCCATCACGCTTTCGCGCTACCAGGTCGCGATCCACGGGACGACACGGCACATGCGCCGCTCGATCGGCACCGCCGCCTCCTATGGCTGCATCCGCATGTATAACGAGGACGTCGAGGATCTTTACCAGCGGGTGAGCATCGGCACGCCGGTTCTGGCCGTGCCCTAAGCCTGTCCGCCGCGGCGCTCCTGCCCTATGATGAGGGCGGGAGAGGCAGGATGACGGACACGATCGAAACGAGTTGCGTGATTGCCGGCGGCGGCCCCGCCGGCATGATGGCGGGCCTGCTCTTTGCCCGCGCCGGGGTCGGCACCATCGTGCTCGAAAAGCACGCCGACTTCCTGCGCGATTTCCGCGGCGACACGATCCATCCCTCGACGCTCCAGGCAATGGACGACCTCGGCCTTTACGATCAATTCCTGGCGCTGCCGCACCAGGAGGCGACGCAGCTTTCCGCGCAATTCGGCACCGAAAGCTTCCCGATCGCGGATTTCTCGCATCTGCCGACGCGGGCCAAATTCATCGCCCTGATGCCGCAATGGGATTTTCTCAATTTCGTCGCCGGCGAAGCGGCCAAATATCCGAATTTCCGGCTCGTCATGCAGGCCGATGTCGAAGGCCTGATCGAAGCACAGGGCAAGGTCGGCGGCGTCACGGCGCAAACCCCGCAGGGGCCGCTTGAAATCAGGGCAGCACTGACGATCGGCGCCGATGGACGCCATTCCACCGTCCGCGCCAAAGCCGGCTTCCAGCCGAAGGATATCGGCGCGCCGATGGATGTGCTCTGGTTCAGGCTCAAGCGGCGCGACAGCGATCCCTCCGAGCTTTTCGGGCGCATGGCGCCGGGAAAATTCCTGGTCATGATCAACCGCGGCGATTATTGGCAATGCGGCTATGTCATCCCCAAGGATGGCTTTGCGGCGCTCCGCGCGACGGACGTCGCAGTGCTGCGCGACAACGTGGCCAGTCTTGCACCCTTCGTCGCCGACCGCGTCGATGCGCTGCAAAGCTGGGACAATGTCAGTCCGCTGACGGTGACCGTCGATCGATTGCCGCTCTGGCACAAGCCCGGCCTCCTTTGCATCGGCGATAGCGCCCATGCCATGTCGCCGGTCGGGGGCGTCGGCATCAATCTCGCGATCCAAGACGCGATCGCCGCAGCCAACATCCTGGCCCCGGTGCTCGCGCGCGGCGAGACGCCAAGCGATGCGCTGCTCGCGACCGTGCAAAAGCGGCGCGAGCCGGCCGTCAAGCTTGTCCAGGCCTTCCAGGTCCTCGTCCAGAAACGGGTCATCTCCAATGTCCTTGGCCACACAGACGCGCCGCTGACGCCGCCCTGGCCTCTGCGTCTGCTGAAGCTTTTTCCCTGGCTGCGGCGCTGGCCGGCGCGTTTCGTCGGTCTCGGCTATCGGCCTGAACGCATTCGCATTTAGGCAATTCGTTCGGCTGCATGATAAATCAGCCAATCAGTTTTCCAGCGGATCGATCTTCCATGGATTCTCCCGACTTGTCCGAGGCGCTTTATGCGCTCGAAGCGCATCATGGCGATATTGGCGACATGACGATCGCCGACCTGTTCGCGCACGACCCGCGCCGGTTCGCCGATTTTCACGTCGTGCTCGACGATCTGCTGTTCGATTTTTCCAAGCATCGCATCGAGCGGACGACACTCAAACTGTTGCTCGACCTTGCCGGCGCGGCAAGGCTCGAAGCGCGGCGCGACGCGCTCTTTGCCGGCGCCATCGTCAACAAAACCGAACGCCGTCCGGCCTTGCATATGGCTTTGCGCAATATGAGCGGCACACCCATGTTTGCCGACGGCATCGATGTGATGCCGCAGGTGTTGGCCGAACGCCGCAAAATGCTGGCTTTTGCCGAGGCGGTACGGGGCGGCGCATTGAAAAGCGCGTCCGGAGAATGCTTCACTCATATCGTCAACATCGGCATCGGCGGCTCGGATCTCGGCCCGGCCATGGCGGCGCGGGCGCTGTCGCCTTTCGTATCTTCGCACCTTGATCTCAATTTCGTCGCCAATGTCGATGGCGCCGATCTCGCCGACACGCTGCAACGGATCGATCTTGCGCGCACGCTTTTCGTCGTCAGCTCGAAGACCTTCACCACGCTGGAGACGATGACCAATGCGCGCGCGGCGCGGCAAGCCGTGATCGACGCGCTCGGCGAGACCGCGGTTAGTGCGCAGTTCTGCGCCGTCTCGACCGCCGCTCAGGAGGTCGCCAGCTTCGGCATTCGCGACGATCGCCGCTTCCTGTTTTGGGACTGGGTCGGCGGACGCTATTCGCTCTGGTCGTCAATCGGCTTGTCGCTCGCCATCGGCATCGGCACGCAAAACTTTGAGGATTTCCTGCGCGGCGGCGAAGACATCGACAAGCACTTCCTCGCGGCGCCGCTTGCGGCAAACATTCCGGTACTGATGGCGCTGATTGAGATCTGGTATCGCGATTTCTGGGATTATGCAGCGCAGGCGGTCATCCCCTACGATCAACGCCTGGCGCGCTTCCCTGCCTATCTGCAACAGCTTGAGATGGAATCGAACGGCAAGTCCGTCGATCTTGCCGGCGCGCCGCTCGACATTGAGACCGGGCCGATCATCTTCGGCGAGCCGGGCACGAATGCGCAGCACGCTTTCTTCCAGCTCTTCCACCAGGGCACGGCCATCGTGCCGGTCGATTTCCTCCTCGCCGCCACGTCCATCGCGGGCGATCCGAAACAGCATCATCTCCTCGTCGCGAATTGCCTGGCGCAAAGCGAGGCATTGATGAGGGGGCGCAGCTTGGCGGAGGTCGAAGCGAAACTGACGGCGCAGGGCCTTGCCGGCGACGCCATCGCGGCGCTGGCGCCGCACAAAGTCTTTTCCGGAAACCGGCCGTCGAGCACGCTGCTTTATAAGAGCCTCACGCCGCGCACGCTCGGCCGCCTTATCGCCCTCTATGAGCATAAGGTGTTCGTCCAGTCGGTCATTTGGAATATCGATCCGTTCGACCAGTGGGGCGTCGAACTCGGCAAGGAATTGGCGCTGCGGCTCGCGCCGCTTGTCGCCGATCCGCAAGCATCGACGGCGATGCTCGATTCTTCGACTGCCGGCCTCATCGCGCATCTGCGCGGACTGCGCGGCCCTTGAAGCCCCGTTGCGGACAGGCCAAAACCTTGCGGACGAAATTCGGGACATCCGGCCGTGCTCAATCGCTACAATCTTATCGCCGGGCAAAGCATCGAGCGGCTCGCGGCCATCAGCGACGGCGTCTTCGCCGTGGCGATGACCCTGCTGGTGCTCGATTTGCACACCCCCGAGGCGGCGCACATCCATAGCGAGGCCGCTCTGTGGCAGGCGGTCGTCGCGCTGGCGCCGCGCGTGCTTGTCTATCTGATGAGCTTCCTCACGCTCGGCATTTTCTGGGTCGGCCAACAAACCCAGCTCAACCACCTCGAGCGTAGCGACCGCAATTATACTTGGCTGCATCTCGCCTTTTTGTTCGCGGTGTCGCTCATGCCTTTTTCGACGTCGCTGATGGCGGAGTTCATTTCCTATCGCGTCGCGCTGATCGCCTATTGGCTGAATATTCTGCTGCTTGGCGTCATTCTCTACGTAGCCTGGGTGTACGCATTCCGCACCCGGCTTGGAAAACCCGATGTGAGCCAAGAGATCGATGAAGCCGTCAGGCGCCGTATCATCGGCGCGCAATCGCTTTACGCGTTCGGCGCAGCGCTTTGCATCATCAATACCTATTGGGCGCTGGGCTTCATGCTGCTTGTGCAGCTCAATTATGCGCTTGCCCCGCGCATAAGGTTTCTGTCGCGGCTATAGCCGGCCCTGCCGAAGACGCAGGTAGGAGGCAATCCGGAAACCGGATTGCCTCTGCGCGAGGCGATGCCGTCTTCGTGCGCTTACTCGGCGCGCGCTTATTTCAAATGCTTGGCGAGATATTTGTTCATCTCGAACATGGTGACGGCCTTCTTGCCGAACACGGCATGCAGCTTGTCGTCGGCCATGATCTCGCGCTTGTTGTTCGGGTTCTGCAGCTTGTGCTTCTTGATGTAAGCCCAAACCTTGCTGACCA
>JAJXZN010000134.1 GCA_021780015.1 Pseudomonadota bacterium | reverse complement strand
CGGCCGGTCGATGCCGACCGGATCATCCTGCCCGGCCGCTGCCGCGCCGACCTCGAGGCGCTGTCGCGTGCGCTGGGCGTCGCAGTCGAGCGCGGGCCCGACGAAATCGCCGACCTGCCGGCGTTTTTCGGCCGCGGCGGCCGCGCGCCCGATCTTTCGCGCTACGATATCCGCATCTTCAGCGAGATCGTCGATGCGTCCGGTATTTCGGTCGAAGAGATCGTGCGGCGTGCCGATATGATGCGTGCCGCGGGCGCCGACGTGATCGACCTCGGCGCTCTGCCGGATACGCCGTTTCCGCATCTCGAAGCGAGCGTGCGGGCGCTGAAGGCCGCCGGCCATAAAGTCAGCGTCGATTCGGCCAATGCCGACGAACTCGAACGCGGCGCCGCCGCAGGCGCGGATTTTCTCCTCAGCCTCACCGAGACGACGCTCGGCATTGCCCGCAAATATCCGGTGACGCCGATCCTCATTCCGCAGCCGCACTCGGATCTCGATTCGCTCGTGCGCCTCGCCGAAAAGGCGCAGCGCGAGGGGATTCCCTTCATCATCGATCCGATTCTCGATCCGATCCATTTCGGTTTCACGGCTTCGGTCGCCCGCTATATCGAGGCGCGGCGGCGCCTGCCGGAGGCCGAAATGATGATGGGCACCGGCAATCTGACGGAATTGACCGAAGCCGATTCGAGCGGCGTCACCGCGCTGCTGCTGGGCCTTTGCTCCGAACTGTCGATCCGCAACGTGCTCGTCGTGCAGGTGAGCCCGCATACGCGGCGTACCGTCGCCGAGCACGACGCCGCGCGGCGGCTGATGTTCGCGTCGCGCAGCGATGAAGCTCTGCCGAAAGGCTATGGCGCCGGCCTCGCGCAAGTGCACGACCTGAAGCCCTTCGTCATCACGCCGGCCGAAATCTCCGAACGCGCCGCGGACGTGCGCGATACGAATTACCGCATCGAGGTCGCCGAAGACGGGATCCACCTTTATAATCGCGACGGCCATCATGTCGCGCGCGATGCGATGGCGCTCTTTCCGCATCTTTCTGTGAGAGGCGACGACGCACATGCCTTCTACCTTGGCACCGAACTGATGAAGGCCGAACTCGCCTTCACCCTCGGCAAACGCTATGTGCAGGACGAGCCGCTCGACTTCGGCGTTGCGACCGAACACGCGGAAGAAGACCTGACGCGCTCGCGCGCGATGGGCCACACCTTGCGCGTGAAGGCGGAACGCTGATGCCGATGATTCGCGAGTGCGTGGTGACGACGGTCGATGCCGCGGGCCGCGTGCATGGTGCGCCGCTCGGCCTGATCGCCGCGGGCGACCAATGGATCATCGCACCCTTCCGGCCCTCGACGACGCTCGACAATCTGCGCGCCGTCCCCTTCGCGGTCGCCAATTACATCGACGACGTGCGCATCTTCGCCGGTTGTCTCACCGGCCGGCGCGACTGGCCTCTAACGAAGATCGCGAACTTTCCCGTACCGCGGCTCGACGCGGCACTGACCCATGCCGAATTCGCGGTCGACCATGTCGAAGAGCACGAGCAGCGGCCACGTTTTTTGTGTCGTGTCCTGCGGCAGGAGCAGCACGCGCCGTTCGAAGGCATGAACCGCGCCAAGGCCGCGGTGCTGGAACTTGCGGTGCTCGCGAGCCGGCTCGATTTCCTGTCGCGCGAAAAGATCGAGACCGAAATGGCCTATCTTCAAATTGCCATCGACAAGACGGCAGGACCGCAGGAAGCCGAGGCGTGGGGATGGCTTGTCGAGAAGATCGCCGCGCATTACGCGCGCGTCGGTTAGGGCGGGATGCGAAAAAGTGTCAGCGGTTTTTCGCAAAAAAAAATCGCTCTAAACTGTGCGAATCGATCGCGTTTATGATTTAGGGCCGATTCGATCCGAAATCATCGTGATCTAAGGCCCCGCGAGAAAAGCCAATGCGCAGGCGGGTAGGCAATCCGCGGCCCGGCGGCGCAGACCCGGCGCGGCGGGCAAGAGATGAGCGACATCCTCGTAGGGCCGCGCAAGCCGCGCCGCGAGCCGTTCAACGACGAAGCGGCCTGCACCCGCGCCAATGACCGGCGCGGTTTTGTCGAGCACATTTCCCGACAGCACGAGAAGAGCGCCGTCGGAAATTTCGCGCAATTGCGCCTCGGCAAAAAAGGCCGCGAGCTGATCGAGCGCCGTTTCGCTGACGTCGCGCGCATCAAGGCCGATCTGCCGCGCAAGCCGCGCCCGCGAGGCTGCATCCGTCTTGGGCTGGCCGTCGGCAGTCGGCATCAAGTCGGCATCCTCCGGCAGAGTGCCGAGAACGCGATAGACATCGCTCGTCGTCGCGAAAGCCTCGTTCATGATCGGCACCCAGCGCCCGTCGAACGGCACATGGCGCAACCCCGCCATCAAGAAGCTGCGCACGATGCCGGCATAGACCAATTCGCCATGCGCCATACGCGCCGCATCGGTCCTGCCGCGTGCAGCGACGCGGCCCTCTTTCAGCGGAATGATATCCGTCGTCGTCGAGCCCATGTCGACAAACAGAGCCTCGCCAAAATGCCTCGCCACGAGCGACGCACTCGCATACCAATTGGCCGACGCGATGACATGGCTGAGTTTGGCGGCGGCATCGGCCGGAACGAAGCCTTGTGGCCCGGCATAGAAGGTGACCGGGCCGAGCTCCTGCACCGCAGCAGCAGCAATCGCCGCAACGCCGGCATCGCGATCGGCAAACGCATCGGACAATTCGCCCGTCATCGTCGCCACATGCCGCGCGGCGGGACCGAGCGCCGCCTTGGCCTCGGCAAAGGCTTTGTGCAAGTGATCGAGGCCGAGCCACAGCGGACAGGCGATCTGCGCAACGGCGACGATCCTGCCGTCTTCGAGGCGCGCGCCTTTCAGATGCGCGCCGCCGATATCCCAGCCAATGACGCTTTGCATTTGTTACTTCGATCCCGCAATGAGTTCCCTCTCCCGTACCAACTCGGGCCTGCCCGAGTTGGTATATCTTTAAAAGCGCAAGTCGGGCAGGCCCAACTTACGTATGGGGAGAGGGAAACATTGGCGCAGGAGTAAACATGGACATCATCCCGGTCATCGATCTAAAGGGCGGCCATGTGGTGTTGGCGCGCGGCGGTGCGCGGCACCTTTATGCGCCGATCGAAACGCCGCTGGCATCATCGAGCCGGCCGCATGAGGTGATCGAAGGCTTTTTGTCGCTTCATCGGTTTCGCAAAATCTATATCGCCGATCTTGATGCGATCACCGGCGCCGGCGGTCACGCGGCGATTATCGCCGCGCTCGAAGCGGAGTTTCCTCAAGTTGAATTCTGGGTCGATTCCGGCCGCGCGACAGAAAGTCACGCCGCCGCGTGGCTCGCGCAGAATCGCGGCGCCCTCATCATCGGCAGCGAAAATCTTGCCGATCTCGAAACCGCGCCGCGTCTTGCCGCAGAGCCGCGCCGCATCCTGTCGCTTGATTTCCGTGGCGATGAATTCCTCGGACCGCTGGACCTTATGACGAACCCGGCCCGGTGGGCGCAGCGAATCATCGTGATGAGCTTGGCGAAGGTCGGCGCCGGCAGCGGACCGGATTTCGCGCGGCTCGATCAAATCCGCGCGCAGGCGCCGACGCATGATCTTTATGCGGCGGGCGGGGTTCGGGATGCGGATGATCTGCGCCGGCTCGAAGCCGCAAACATTGCCGGCGTCCTCGTCGCCTCGGCCCTGCATAACGGCAGGATCGGCGCAGCAGAACTGCGCGGCCTCGACCCGCAAAATAAAAGGGGAGCCGAAGCTCCCCTTTGATCGCAAAAAGAACCGAGCCGCTTATTCCGGCGAGAAGGGGTGCTTCGCGGTGTTGCGCTTGGCGACAACTTCGGCGGCCTTCGGCTCGCCGGTGACGGCGCGCTGAATGGCTTCCTTGGTGGCCTGATAGTTATAGTCGTGGATCTTCTTGTCGTCGTTGGCTTCCCAATGGATGAAGACACCGACGCAGATGAAGAGGTCGTCCGCTTCCTCGACCGGGATCACGCCTTCGGCGACGCTGTCGGCAACCGCCTTGGCGACCGCGTGCTGCGCCGGGCCGAACATCTGGACGGCCTGCTTGGCGCCCTTGATGGTGACCTTGTTGAAGAGGATCGTGTTGGGCTTGGCGAGAAGATTGGGCGCAACCACGGCGAGCAGAGTGGTGAACCCGTCCTTGTTGTTGACGAGCGCATTGGTGAACGCCGATTCCGCGGCGCTGCCGCGCGGGCCAATGATCAGGTCGATATGCGCAACCTCATTGCCTTCGCCGACGAGCGATTCGCCAACACCAAGTTTGGTTATCTTGGCCATATGTACTTCCTCCGATGGAACAAAACACGACTTCCCGCCGAAAACCTCGTCGGGACGAATGACCTATCCTTGTTATCGACGCCCGTCAGTCCTCGGCATCTCGATACAGCATGCCGATGACTTTGGGACAGGCCGGTTGGCCAGATAGCGGCGGAGCCTTCCGCACGGGGCGCAATCAATCATCATTGCGCCGGCTCGGCAAGCCATCGCGCAGCCGATCGGCAAAAAGTGTCGCAACCGTTAGGTCGGCGCTCGTGCCGGGGTTGAGACCGCGCGCCTTGAGGCTCGTGTCGAAGGCCAGAAGTTCGCTCAGGCAATCGCCGCGCCGTGCACGAAAAAGCATCAGCATGGTCTGGGCCTCGTTTTGCACTGCGGCAGCCGTGGCCGCGCCATACTTGCGAAAAATATGCGTGTCGGGAAAGCCGGCAAGAAAAGCGAGATAGACCGCCGCCGCCCGCAAAGGCGGCCGAAGCCCGGCAGCTTCGGCATCCGCAAGCGCCAGGCGTCCCGTCACAAAAATATCATCGAAATCCGAGGCATATTGATGCGCGATCCGGTCGCGCGGCGCCGCCTCGTTCATGGCTTCCATCAGGCCGATCTCGGGCATATCGCGCACATCATAGCGCGGCGCAGCTCCGAGCCCGCCCGGGTTGGCGAGAGCAATGGCGCGAAAGACACGCGCCGCGTCCTGCCCGTCCAAAGTCCGCAGAACGTCTTTGAGCGCCGCGCGCAAGGCGCCGCCGCGCTCGGCCGCCGCGGCAAGCGGCGCGCAGAGCAGAATAATTCCAAGATTGGTATTCATGCCGACGGCGGCGAAGCTCGCCTCGACGGCGGCGAGCACGCGGGCGCCGACCGAGGTGCCAGCCGCCGCGATCGGCCCGGCGGAGACCTCGGCACTCAGCAGGAAATGCGCGGCATCCATATTATGGCCGCCGGCGAAAACATGGACATTGCCCGGCTTCGGCGCTTCGATTTCTTCGCGGCAGGCCGCGCGGAACGCAGCCGCGATCTTGGCCACAGAGCGGGATGCGAAAAAGTGGGCTCCGGTTTTTCGCATAAGTCGCGCTCTAACTTATTCGAATCGTTCAAGAGGCCATCTCGGCCGCGCCGGCCGCAAGGCCGTGCCGGGCAAGCAGCAAAGCGGCCAGTTCATCGGCGATCGAGAAATCGGTCACGCTCTGCAGGCCTTGCCAGCCGGGCATGGAATTGACCTCGATCACATACCAGCGTCCATCGGCGCCGCGCAGCAGGTCGACGCCAGCGAATTCCGCCTCGACTGCCGCCGCGGCGCGCACGGCGAGATCGCGCATCTCATCGTCGAGCGCGACCGGCTCGGGCTTGGCGCCGAGCTTGACGTTGGTGATCCAATGGTCCGCGCGCCGCGTCATCGCCGCCAGCACGCGCCCGTCCGCAACCAGCACACGGCAATCGGAAAAGCCGTCGCGCTCGACGCCGATATAGCGTTGCAGATAATAGACGCCGGCCATCTCGGCGATGTCGGGAAGATCGGATTCGTGGCGGATCAGCTTGAGGCCGCGGCCCTGCGCACCGAAGAGCGGCTTCAGGACCAGCGGACCCCGGCCGCATTCGCGCCGCATGGCATCGAAGGCAACCTCCACCGAGCGATACCAGTCCTCCCAGGTGCTCGCCGCATGCCGCGAGCTGGGACCGCGCCGGTCTGGCGTGGTACCCCTCGCCGCAGGTCAGCTGGCGGCGCTGACCGCTAGATCCAGGACGACAGCCACATGCGGATGTGCCACTGCTGGGAAGGGATGGTCTGCGCGGTCCACACCGGGTAG
>JAJXZN010000252.1 GCA_021780015.1 Pseudomonadota bacterium | reverse complement strand
GGCCAGCATCAGCGCCGCAGCCAGCCATCCAACCCAAAGCCGTTTCATGCACCTTCTCCATCCGGCTGCCGTACAATGACTGCCGGCAATCCTTGGCCTCCCCGGCAGCTTTGTCCTATATGAGGCGCAAACTTGTGGCGAGATTTCCAATGCATCCCCTGGCGGGCAGGCCCGCGATCAAGATGAACGGCCTCGGCAACGCGATCGTCATCCTCGATCTGCGCGATTCGAACTACGAATTGGACGCGCAAACGGTGCGCGCCATCGCCCAGGCGCCGGAGCTTTGCTTCGACCAGCTGATGGTTCTGCATGCCCCGGTTTCGCCCGGCACCGAGGCCTACGTCCGCATCTACAATCGCGACGGCAGCGAGGCGGGCGCCTGCGGCAACGGCACCCGCTGCGTCGCCTGGTATCTGCTGCACGACGACGAAGCCCGCGACTCGCTGCGGGTCGAGACGCAGAATGGAATCCTGGAATGCCGGCGCGAAGGCGCGCGGCGCTTTTCCGTCGAGATGGGCCCGCCCAAATTCGGCTGGCAGGCGATCCCGCTCGCGCAGCCTGTGGCCGATACGGCGGCAATCCCCTTCCCGATCGGACCCGCCGGCGCGCCGCTATCGGCGGCGGCCGTGAATATGGGCAATCCGCACGCGGTCTTCTTCGTCAAAGATCTCGACGCCTATGATCTTTCCATCCTCGGCCCGAGACTGGAGCGCGATCCGCTGTTCCCGGAACGCGCCAATATCTCGTTCGCCCGCGTGCTCGACCGCGATCACATCGTCGTGTCCGTCTGGGAGCGCGGCGCAGGCCTGACCTATGCCTGCGGCTCCGCCGCCTGTGCCGTGCTGGTCGCGGCGGCGCGCCAAGGCCTGACCGGCCGCAGCGCGATCGTCAGCCTGCCGGGCGGCGACTTGACGGTCAGCTGGCGCGAGAGCGACGATCAAGTCGTGCTCGCCGGCCCGGTCGAATGGGAATTCGAGACCGTGCTCGAGCCGCTTCTTTTCGAGGAAGCGACGGCGTGAGCACGGCGCCCCGTTCCAAGATCGAAATCGTCAATTTCGGCTGCCGGCTCAATCTCGTGGAGGGCGAGGCGATGCGCCGCGCGGCCGAGGCCGCGGGCCGCGACAAGCTTATCATCGTCAACACCTGCGCCGTCACGGCCGAGGCGGCGCGCCAGGCACGCCAGACGATCCGCCGGCTCAAGCGGCAATCGCCGGACTGCGAGATCATCGTCACCGGCTGCGCCGTGCAGACCGCGCCCCAGCATTTTGCCGCCATGCCCGAAGTCGCTAGGCTTCTCGGCAATGCAGAGAAGCTGACGGCCGAAGCTTTTGCGCCGGACCAAGGTCTGCGCGTCGATGTCGGCGATATTTTCGCTGCCAGCGCGCCGCCACCCGCACTCGGCGGCGTCGAGGATCACACCCGCGCCTTCCTCGCGATTCAGACCGGCTGCGATCATCGCTGCACCTTCTGCATCATTCCCTATGGCCGCGGCGCGTCGCGCTCGACTCCCGCCGACGCGGTCATCGCCGCGGCGCAAAACTGCGTTGCGCAGGGTTTTCAGGAGATCGTGCTGACCGGCGTCGATCTTACCGCCTATGGCCGCGACAGCGACGGTAGGCCCGGCCTCGGCCGGCTGGCGAAGGCAATTTTGCAAGCCGCTCCCAGCCTGGCGCGGCTGCGGCTCTCCTCGATCGACTGCATCGAGGCGGACGAGGACCTCCTCGATGCGATCGCGACCGAGCCGCGGCTGATGCCGCATTTGCATCTTTCCTTGCAGGCCGGCAGCGACATGATCCTCAAGCGGATGAAGCGCCGCCACGGCCGCGCCGACGCGGTGCGCTTTTGCGCCGAGATCCGCAAAGTGCGCCCGGACGTCGTCTTCGGCGCCGATCTCATCGCCGGTTTTCCGACCGAGACCGAAGCGATGTTCGCCGAGACCCTGGCGCTCGTCGCCGATTGCGGGCTGACGCATCTGCACGTCTTTCCGTTCTCGCCGCGGCCCGGCACGCCGGCCGCGCGGATGCCGCAGCTTCCGGCGGATGTGATTGCCGCGCGGGCGAAGCTCTTGCGGCACGCGGGCGCGGCCGCGCTCAAGCGCCATCTCGACGCGCAGATCGGCCGGAGCCTGACCGTGCTGACCGAGCGCGGCGGCACCGCGCGGGCGGCGGATTTCACCAAAGCGCGCGTCGGCGGCGTTCCGGCGGGACGATTGGCCGAGGTCATCGTCACCGGCCATGACGGAACGATGCTGACCGCGCAGCCCTTTGTCGCGGCTGGCCGAATTGCCGAGATGGCATGACGAGAAGCCGCCTGCCGCACCTTGCGCGGACGTGCTAAAGCCGCGGCGCACGATTTGAGAAGGCTCGATGTCTGAAAAACTTCATCCCATTGCCCGCGCCCTGATTTCCGTCTCCGACAAATCCGGTCTCGTCGAATTCGCCACGGCGCTTGCCGGGCGCGGCATCGAGATCGTCTCGACCGGCGGGACACACAAAGCGCTTGTCGCCGCGGGCATCGCCGCGCGCGACGTCTCGGAGCTCACCGGCTTTCCGGAAATGATGGACGGCCGGGTGAAAACCCTGCATCCGAAAGTGCATGGCGGCCTGCTCGCGATCCGCGAGAACCCCGAGCATGAGGCGGCGATGCTGGCGCATGGCATCGCGCCGATCGATCTGCTCGTCGTCAACCTCTATCCGTTTGAGGCGACGGTCGCGAAGGGCGCGGGCTTCGACGAATGTGTCGAGAATATCGACATTGGCGGTCCGGCCATGATCCGCGCCGCGTCGAAGAATTTCGATGCCGTCAGCGTGATCGTCGATATCGCCGATTATCCGCGGCTTCTTGCCGAACTCGACGCGCGTGGCGGCAAGACGAGCCTCGCCTTCCGCCGCGCTCTGGCGCAGAAGGCCTTTGCCCGCACCGCCGTCTACGACGCCGGCATTTCCAATTGGCTGGCCGCGCAGATCGGCGAGACGGCACCTGATTATCGCGCCTTCGGCGGACGCAAGCTTGAATCCCTGCGCTATGGCGAGAACCCGCACCAAGCGGCGGCCTTCTATGCCAACGAGCAACCGAGCTTCGGCCTTGCGACCGCTCGACAGATCCAGGGCAAGCAGCTCTCCTACAACAATGTCGGCGATACCGATGCGGCGCTCGAACTCGTCAGCGAATTCGATCCGGCCACGACCGCGGCGGTGGCGATCATCAAACACGCCAACCCCTGCGGCGCGGCCCAGGCAGCAAGCCTCGCGGAAGCTTATCGGCTTGCCTTGCGCAGCGACCCGGTCTCGGCCTTCGGCGGCATTATCGCGCTGAACCGTCCGCTCGACGCCGAGACGGCGCGCGAGATCATCAAAATCTTCACTGAGGTGATCATCGCGCCGGACGCGAGCGAAGAAGCGCGGGCGATCATCGCGACCAAGCTCAATCTGCGACTGCTAATCACCGGCGGCCTGCCCGATCCGCGCCGGCAGGAATTGACCTTCCGATCGGTCAACGGCGGTTTCCTCGTTCAGGGGCGCGACAATGCGCTGGTCGATGATTTGAATCTGCAGGTCGTCACCAAGCGGGCCCCGACGCAGGCCGAACGTGACGATCTCAAATTCGGCTTCCGCGTCGCCAAACACGTCAAATCGAACGCGATCGTCTATGCCAAGGGCGGCGCGACAGTGGGCATCGGCGCCGGGCAGATGAGCCGGGTCGATTCCTCGCGCATCGCCGCCCAGAAAGCCGACGAGGCGGCGAAAGCCGCCGGTCTTCCGGAAAGCTTGGCCAAGGGCGCGGTCGTCGCCTCGGACGCCTTCTTTCCCTTTGCCGACGGCCTGCTCGCCGCCGCCGCCGCGGGCGCGACGGCGGTGATCCAGCCCGGCGGCTCGTTGCGCGACAGCGACGTCATCGATGCCGCGGACGCGGCGGGCCTCGCCATGATCTTCACCGGGGCGCGGCACTTCCGGCATTAGCGGGAAGGGGTGTTCTCTTCGATCATCTCGGCGCCAAAACGCCGGGCATGGAGCCTGCGCTTTATCGAGCGGATCGATTCGAAGAGACGCCGATTTTTCTTGATCGCGCGTTTCAATCGCAAGCTTGAAGCGCGCAGAGACGCGAAGACGCGACCCTTGAAGCGCACCGGCACGAAAACATCGAAAAGACCGATCACCTGATCGCAATAGCGCATTTTGTAAAGCGCTTCGCCCGGGCCGCCGTCGAACCCTTCAACCTTCTTTTCGCATTGGAGGGCAATCAGCTTGTTGAAAAGCAGCGTGCCGGGGCTGAGGCGCGCGATTTCGGGTCGCGTATCGATGGAATTCACTGCGCCGCTGAAATGGCCGCCGTGCGTCGCCCCGGCAGCGGTCGCGATGATCGTGCCGCCGGCGCTGAGCCCATAGAATTCGAGTGCAGCGGGCGTTGACGAGGGGCGTGCGAGCCGCGTCCAAAAGGCTTGCATGGCCGGATCGGAAAAATCCGCATTGATGCCTTGTTGGCGAAACCGGACCGTGCGCTGCGCAAAAAAAGCACCGAGAATGGCATCGGCGCGGGCTGTCGTATCGTTCCTGATCAATGCGACGCGGCCCAGCAAGTGCGTCAACCGTGCCTCGTGCTGACGCAACTTCCGCCGCGCATTGGAAGACAATCGCGACGCAAAATATCTTTTGCTGTCCGCCTCCAATTTTGCCGCCGGCACGACATTGGGGCTCGGCTGGTGCGGCAAGAGTGCGATCGGATTGCGAATACCCCGCCATTCGAGCGGCTGTTCGCGCAATGCGAAAACGTCGGGCGCGGCGGGGCCGAGCAGAGAAACGGCATGGTGCAGCAGGGCTTCGAGGTCCTTGCGCGTCCAGGCCACATCCGGGCGCCATAGCGGCATATCGAAATTCGCGGCTTTATCACCGAGGAAACTGGCGATCCGCAACGGCCCCACGGCCCTGATGCCGAGACAGAGAAGCATGACGGGGGCGCCGTCATGATTTTTCGCCGCAATGAATAGAGGCGCAATTTTCCGCGCCGCGCCCAAAGTCTCGAGCCATGGGATGAGAAAGGCGCGCGTCTGGTAGATCGAGACCGGCGCTATGGCCTCGAGCTCTTCCCAAACAGCAAGCACGGCCGCGGGCTCGCGGCTGACTTCAACGACGGCAAAGGATCGACCGCTGACCGCTTGCGATTTCATCGGAAATCGAGATTGGCTGGCTGAGCGCCGCTCTCTTTGCACGCATTGCGGTCTGAATCAAACAGGGCGCAAGGCCCTTTGTCTTAGATTTTTCGGCCCATCGCGAGAAATTTATCGGCGCGTGCCTCGCGCAAAGCCTCGGGCGGCATGTTGCCGAGGCTTTCGAGGACCGCAGCAATGGCATTGCCGGTCGCGGCGATGGCCGCCGCCGGATCGCGATGCGCGCCGCCGATCGGCTCCGAAATGATGGCATCGATAATGCCGAAGCGCAGCAGATCCTGCGCGGTGATCTTCATATTCGTTGCGGCGTCCTGCGCCCTTGAGGCATCGCGCCAAAGAATTGAGGCGGAGGCTTCCGGCGAGGCGACGGTATAAATCGCGTGCTCCAGCATCAGCACCCGATTGCTGGCAGCAATGGCGATCGCACCGCCCGAACCGCCCTCGCCGATGACCACTGCGACATTGGGGACGCCGAGCGACAGGGATTTATCGGTCGAGCGCGCAATCGCCTCGGCCTGGCCGCGCTCTTCCGCATCGACGCCGGGAAAGGCGCCGGCGGTATCGACGAGCGAGATCACCGGCAGGGAAAAGCGGTCGGCGAGTTCCATGAGCCGCACGGCTTTGCGATAGCCCTCCGGCCGCGCCATGCCGAAATTGTGCTTCAGCCGCGTCTCGGTATCGCTGCCCTTTTCCTGGCCGATCACGCAGACGGAGGTGCCGCGGAAGCGCGCGAAACCGCCGACGATCGCCGCATCCTCGCCGAACAGCCGGTCGCCCGCGAGCGGGGTGAAGTCGGTAACGAGGCCCGAGATGTAATCGGCACAATGCGGCCGCTGCGGATGACGCGCGACGAGCGTCTTCTGCCAAGGCGTCAGGCTGGCATAGAGATCGGCCAGCGCTTTCTCGGCGCGGATTTCGAGCCGGGTCAGATCCTCGCTCGCGACGGCATTCTCGCCGCCTTCGCCGAGGCGCGCGCGCAGTTCCTCGACCTTGGTGTCGAGTTC
>JAJXZN010000151.1 GCA_021780015.1 Pseudomonadota bacterium | reverse complement strand
TGTGCACAACTTTATACCGTCCCGGGCGGGGCTTCGATGGCTAGCCTATGGGCATTATGCTAGCGTTTTAACCGGAGCGTTCGGCAACACAAACGCCTCCGAAGCGGCCGCATGCTCCTAAAAGATCAATATCCGGGGAGAGGTCGATGTCACAATTGCTTGCCTTATCAATCAGTGTCGCGGTCCTGGGTGCGATATGGGCGTATCTCGCGTTGGGTCCGCTCGCGCCTTATGTCTTTGTCTGGGGCGGATTCATCACGGCCGCCTGTTTCTTTGCCGCGGGCGGCGACAATAATGCGTTGGTGAAGACGCTTGCGGGTATCATCTATGGCGCCATCGTCGGTTGGATCACATTGCTCGTGATTGACAAAGTGCCGATGCCGAGCCTCGGCACGATCTGGCCAGCCTTGGTCGTCGGCTTCTTCGTCTTTTTCCTCGTCATTGTCGCGTCCATCGAACAGCTTTCGTTTGTGCCGGCGAATATCTATGGCTTCGCCATGGTGGTCGCTTACACTCTCTCGGCGGGCAAGCTCGCCACCGTGACCGAGGTCAGCGCAGCCAACCCGCTCGTCCTCGTCATTTTGTCCGCGATTGCCGGTGTCATTCTCGGCTACCTCATGGCTCAATTGGCCGGCGCGCTGAAATTGAAAGCGAAATAGCGCGAACGCAACGTCCGCGCCGTCCTGGCGGCGCGGGCAAGCCCGAGGGCGCAACGCGCCTTTGCCATAGCCATTGCGCACATTCCGATCATCGTCAGCTCTTGGCTCCGCGCAACCGCGTGGAAACTTGCGCGTTGCGGCATGTTTGTTTCGCGCGGCGACACGCAGTAAGAAGCGGCGGACGTCCCGCCTATTTGCCTGTTTGGTGACGCCAAAGCCGCCGCGCGGTTCTCGCGCAAGAACAGGAGTTCATCTTGGCTCTTCCAAAACTGATGCGCGAGATCGTTTTCGACGGTGCCGGCGCCCCGGATGTGATCCGTCTGCGCGAAACGGCTCTTCCCGCGCCGGGCCCGGGAAAAGTTCTCGTTGAAGTCGTTGCGGCCGGCGTCAACCGGCCGGATTGTCTCCAGCGGGAGGGGCACTATCCGCCGCCGGCGGGCGAAAGCGAGGTGCCCGGACTCGAGATTGCCGGCCGCGTCGTCGCTTTGGGCGAGGGCGTGTCATCGCCGCATCTCGGCGCTATGGTCTGCGCGCTCGTCGGCTCGGGCGGCTATGCCGAATATGCCGTCGCCGATGCGCGGCTTTGCCTGCCGGTGCCACGCGGCGTGAGTCTTGTCGAGGCGGCGGCAATTCCAGAGACGTATTACACCGTCTTCGATAACGTATTTACGCGCGGACGGCTGAAGCCCGGCGAAACCCTCCTCGTCCACGGCGGTGCCGGCGGGATCGGAGCGACCGCCATTCAGCTCGCCAAGCTCTTCGGCTCGCAGGTGATCGCGACGGCAGGCTCGGCGGAAAAATGCGCCTTCTGCCGGACGCTCGGGGCCGATCATGCCATCGATTACAAGACCCATGATTTCTTCACCGAGGTGAAGGCACTGACGGCGAAACGCGGCGTGGATGTCATCCTCGACATGGTCGGCGGCAGCTATATCCAGAAAAACCTCGCGCTTCTCGGTCTCGAGGGCCGGCTGGTGCAAATCGCCTTCCAGCAGGGCAGCAGCGTCGAAGCTTTCGACTTCCTGCCGATCATGCTGAAGCGCCTGACGCTCACCGGTTCGACCATGCGCATCCGCACGGTCGAGCAGAAGGCCGAGGTCGGCCGTGCGCTGCATGATAAAATCTGGCCGTCGCTCGAGCGCGGCAAGGCGCTGCCGGCCGTGCAAGCAACCTTTCCATTAGAGAATGCGCGCGCGGCGCATGAATTGATGGAAAGCGGCAAGCACGTCGGCAAGATCGTGCTCGAAACCGGGAAATGATTGCCGAGCGTCACGCTGTCAATCGATGCGACGGATATTCCTTGACCGCATCCATGACCCGTGTCGAATAGACGAGGGCTGCCCCGGCATTGACGGCGACGGCGGCGCCCAGCGCTTCCGCAATCTCTTCATCCGATGCACCGTGGCGGAGCGCGGCTTCGGTGTGGACTGCAATGCAGCCGTCGCAGCGTAGCGTGACGGCGACCGCGAGCCCGATGAGCTCGCGTATTTTCGCGCCGAGCAAATCGGTCTTCTGCCCCGCCGAGCCGAGTTCAAGATAGCCTTTGACGGTGCCGGGGCTGAGCTGTCCGATTTCGCGGACGCCGCCGGCGAGCTGCTGACGATATTCATTCCAATCGAGCATCATGGCTCTGTTCTCCGACGGTTATGACCAACGGCTGGCGTGCGGGTGAGGAAAGAGCAAATCGCTAGGCAGCGATTCCCTGATAGCGGAACTCCGTCATCATGCCGGTCATCATGTGGTAGAGGTTGTGGCAATGGAACGCCCAGCGCCCCGGATTGTCAGCATCGAAGGCGATCCTGACGCGGCCCATCATCGGCGCCACAAGGACGGTGTCGCGGACCGCGCCGCGGATCGCCTGGCCGTCGATGGCGATCACCTGAAATGCATGGCCATGCAGATGCATCGGATGCGCCATCATCGAATGATTGACCAGATCGATCTCGATACGCTGCCCTTTGCGCAGCATGAGCGGCGCGACGTGCGGCCAGTATGCGCCGTCGATTGACCAGGCATAAGGTTTCATCGCCCCCCCGAGCGCAATCGTGCGAACGATATCCGCCGGGCGCGGGGCCAGCGGCTGAACGGCCATCAGCCGCATCTCGAGCGAATTATCGACGGCTGGAGCAGGGCGTCCGCTCTCGGCAAGGCGCTGGACTTGCGCGCCCGCAGTCGAGAGGATCAGTCCGGTCTGGCGGTCGGATCCTTCGAGCCTGGCCAAGATCGGAAAAGCACCGCCCTTCGGCAGGTCGATCAGCAGGTCGAGCCGCTGGGCCATCGCGATGGGGAAACGGCTGCCCGCAATGGGATGGACCGGATGGCCGTCGGTTGCGACGACACGGCCGACAAGGGCGCCGAGATCGATCCAGAACTGACTCGAAGATGCCCCATTGATGATGCGGAGCCGGATCCGGCCGCCGCGTTCGACCCGCACGACCTCGGGGTCGCGGAGCGTCCGGTCGTTGGCAAGGAAGGCATCGTAGTGAATATCGTTCAGATCCATAGGCATGTCGCCGGACATGCGCATGCCGGACATATCCATGCCTGGCATATCGGGCATGTCAGTTATGCGAGACATGGGCTGCGGATTTTTTGCCATCGGCATCGTGGCAGGGGCTGAGGCTTTGTTTGCGCCTGTCAGATCCGCCAGCAATTCATCGGGTGTACGGAACGTGAAATCGTGCAGCATGAGCACGATCTCCTGCCGGTCCTCGCGCAGTGCCGCGTCGTCGTGGACGATGAGCGGCGCGGTCAGCAAATTCTGTTCCTGCATGCCGTGGTGCGAGTGCATCCAGTATGTGCCGGGAATCGGCGCGTAATCGTAGGCCTGAGCGGTGCCATTCGCCAGCGGCGGCGTTTGCGGCCAGGGAAAGCCGTCCTGGGTCCAAGGCGGAAGCTGCCCATGCCAATGGACGAGCGTCTCGACGCCGGTCTCGTTGGCGAGAGTCACATTGAACCGTTCGCCCGGCGCAAGGCTGATGCCCGGCCGTCCATTCGGCCCGGTGAGACCGAAAACTTTGGCGGTCCGGCCATTGACCTCGAGCGTGCGCGTGCCGGCGACAAGGCGTTTCGCACCCGCGAATGCGGCGGCCGGCCACGCCGGTAGCGTACTCGCCGCCAAGGCCGCACCGAGGAACGCACGGCGGGAGAAAGGCTTGCTCATGACTGTCTCCAGGGTTCGTCAAGGGGATCGCTCGCATCGCGCAGCAGCCCAACCAGCCGGATTTTCCAGCCTGACGCCGGGATGATGCCGAGCACGAGTGCGACGGTCTCCTGACGTTCCAGTGTCATATCACCGATCTCGCCGGAGATCTGGATGCGCGCAACAATCGCCGCGGTCAGCGCAATGGGCAAATGGACGCGCCAATGGGCGCTGACCTTGGTGACGAGAATGCGCAGGACGAAGGCCTTGGCTCCATTCTCGCAATCGCCCTTTTGATCGAATAGCATCATGGTTTCCTGCTGAAGCAGCGGCTGGCCGCAAGACTAAACCGGGCGCGAAGGCGGGCGAATGGCCGCGCGGCTCACGCATATGGCCAAGCGTATCAATTTCGAGGCATCGTGATGGTGGCGCGATCGGCCGATAGTTTAAGTGGCTTGGCGCCTTTGCTTCGCGTGCGCCCGGTGCTGCAGCAGGTGTGTCGATTCGGGGCGCAATGGGCGTCTCATCAACCGGCAGACGCGGGCGACTGGGCGCCGTTTCACTTTGTCACGCGGGGCACCTGTGTCATCGATTTGAATGACATCCGACGCTCGATCCCGCTTTCGGCGGGCGACGTCGTCGTTCTGCCGCATGGCGGCAGCCACAGCATCAGAGGACAGACGACACCGGCCGGTGCGGTTGGCCCCTTCGATATCCGCTCCGACCCACGCGGCGCCATCGATCTTGTGGTCAACACCGACCAAGAACCGGAGACGCAGCTCATCTGCGGCCGATTGCGTTTCGAACTCGCGCCCGACAATCTCGTCCTGGCTGCGCTGCCTGACGTCATCGTGGTGTCCGCCAACGCCCATGAACCTGTCGCGTCGCGTCTGCGCCTCTTGATGGTCTCCATTCAGGAAGAGCTCGAAAACGCCCGCGCCGGTGCCGAGGCCATTGCGAACGACCTCGCGAGCGCATTGTTCGTCATGGTCGTGCGCATCCATTTCGAGCGCGAAGACTATAGCAGCGGCTTACTGGGGCTGCTGGCGCATCCGCAGGCCGGACGCGCAATGGCGGCGATTTTGGAAGATCCAGCCAAGAGCTGGACCTTGGATGAGCTTGCCGCTTGCGCCAATGCTTCGCGCGCCAGCCTTGTGCGCATGTTTCAGCGCACGGCGGCGCAAGCGCCGCTCGCATTCCTCGCCGAGCTCAGGCTTGAACTTGCCCGGCGCAAACTGTCCACCACGGCTCTCTCCATTGCCGCGGTCGCAGACGCGGTCGGATATAAATCGGAGAGCGCCTTCAGCCGCGCCTATCAGCGTCGCTTCGGCATGCGGCCTGGCGAGGCACGCGGCGTGCCTGCGTCGTAAGCCCGCGCGATTCAGCGGTCTCATATCGTGGTCCGGCGCGTTTAAGAGCGCGCCGGACCTTTCTGGCTATTGCGCGACGCTATAGGAATGCGCCCCGACGCCGGCGAGATGGCCGCCCTGGACGATGAGATATTCATCGCGGATCGGCTTGCCGGCGAAGAAACATTCGAGGATTTCGCGCGTACCGGCGGCATAGCGCGCCTGTGCCGAAAGCGTGGTGCCGGATGTGTGCGGTGTCATGCCTTCGTGCGGCATGGTCCGCCAGGGATGATCCTTAGGGGCCGGTTGCGGATACCAGACATCGCCGGCATAGCCCGCGAGCTGACCGCTTTCGAGCGCGCGGACGATCGCGTCGCGGTCGCAGAGCTTGCCACGTGCCGTGTTCACAAGATAGGTGCCACGCTTCATCGTCGCGAGAGTTCGATCGTTGATCATATGCTCGGTTTCGGGATGCAGCGGCGTATTGAGCGTGATGACGTCGCAGACCTTGAAGAGGTCCTCGCGATTTGCGTGGAAGGCGAGGCCGAGTTCGTTCTCGACCGTGGCCGGGAGGCGATGCCGATCGGTGTAATGGAGCTTGACATCGAAGGGTTTCAGGCGCCGCAGCACCGCAAGGCCGATGCGCCCCGCCGCGACGGTGCCGACATGCATGCCTTCGAGATCGTAGGCGCGCTCCGAGCAATCGGCGATGTTCCAGCCGCCCTTGCGCACCCAATCGTGCGAGGGGATGTAATTGCGCACGAGGCTCAGGATCATCATCACCACATGTTCGGCGACGCTGATGCTGTTCGAATAGGTAACCTCGGCGACCGTGATGCCATGCTTGACCGCGGCTTCGAGATCGACGTGATCCGAGCCGATGCCGGCAGTGATCGCAAGCTTCAGTTTCTTCGCTTTCGCAATGCGTTCCGCCGTCAGATAGGCCGGCCAGAAAGGTTGCGAGATGACGATCTCCGCATCGGGCAATTCGCGGTCGAAGACGGAGTTCTTGGCATCCTTGTCG
>JAJXZN010000132.1 GCA_021780015.1 Pseudomonadota bacterium | reverse complement strand
CCAGAGCAAGGCGGGCCAGCATGGCGCGGCGGGTCGGGTCGGCGAGGGCGGAGAACGTATCGGTCAGATGATCGGGGGCCATTTATATCGCCATTAGGTTATATACCTTAATGGTTATATAACGGGACCGAAGAACCGCGTCAAGAGGAATGAACCTTGGCCAAGAGCCCCACGGTAAAAGCCCTATTTTTCGACATGTTCGGCACGCTGGTCGATTTCCGCAGCGGCGTTGCGCGCGCCGCCGAACAGCTGCTCGCCCCGCGCGGCGTCGGGCTCGACTGGGGCGCGTTCGCCGATGCCTGGCGCGGCGAATATCAGGCCGGGATGGAGCAAATCCGCGCCGGGCGCGAAGCTTACGTGCGGCTCGATGTCATCCACCGCCGCAACCTCGATCGCATCCTGCCGCGTTTCGGCCTTGCCGGTCTCGACGAGGCGACGCGCGCCGAATTGAACTTGGCCTGGCACCGGCTCGACGCCTGGCCCGATGTGCCGCCGGCGCTTGCGCGTTTACGAACGCGCTTTTGGCTCGCGCCGCTCTCGAACGGCAATATCGCGCTGCAGGCCGATCTTGCGCGGCATAACGACTTTCGCTGGGATGCGATCCTCGGCGCTGATCTCTCGCGCGATTACAAGCCGAAGCCGCGGCTTTATCGGGATGCGGCCGAAGCCTTCGGCCTCGCCCCGCACGATTGCATGATGGTCGCCTGCCACAGTTCCGACCTCGCCTCTGCGGCGGCACTCGGCCTCAAAACCGCGCATATCGCGCGGCCGGATGAGCATGGGCCGGGCAAAGGCGAACGCGCCCCGAATGTCCCGGTCGATGTTGCTGCAGCCGACCTTATCGCTTTGGCCGATGCTCTCGAGAGCTGAACCTTCCGTTCAGAGTGCGTCGCGGCCCTGCTGATCGAGCGCGGCAAACGCTTCGTTGCTGAGTTCGAGCGTGGCGGCAGCGACATTCTCGATCAGATGCTCGGGATTGGCCGTGCCTGGGATCGGCAGCATGTTCTTCGAGCGCTTCAATATCCAGGCAAGCGCCACTTGGCTCGCCGTCGCCTTGAGCGTCTTGGCCGTCTGCATCAAAGCCGAGCCCGGATGCGCCAACGCGCCAGCGGCGAGCGGCGCCCAGGGAATGAAGCCGATATTGTTCTGCTCGCAATAGGCAAGCACGTCCTCGCTCGAGCGATTGACGATATTGAAGCGGTTTTGCACCGTCGCGACCGGAAAATACTTATGCGCCGCCTCGATGTCGTCGACGCCGACATCGCAAAGGCCGACATGGCGAATGAGGCCTTCCTTGCGCATCGCGGCGATCACCGAAAACTGCTCGTCGCGCGGCACCGCCGGATCGATCCGGTGCAATTGCCAGAGATCGATGCGATCGACGCGCAGGCGCCGCAGGCTCATCATCACGCATTGGCGCAGATATTCCGGCCGGCCGAGCGGCCGCCAGGTCTCGGGGCCGGGCCGCGTCAGCCCGCCCTTGGTCGCGACAAGAATGTGATCGTAGGGGTGCAGCACCTCGCAGATCAGGTCCTCGCTGACGAAGGGGCCATAGGCATCCGCCGTGTCGATGAAATTGATGCCAAGCTTCGGCAACAAGCGCAGCGTCTCGCGCGCCGCGGCGGGATCGACGGGATCGCCCCAGATGCTTTTGCCCGTCAGCCGCATGGCGCCGAAGCCGAATCGATTGACGGTGAAATCGCCGCCGATCTCGATTTGACCTGCGCTGGCGGCGGAAACCTCGATGGCCATGTCTCTTCCTATTCCAACGCGACGCCGGATGATACGACGCCTTCTTAGCGCGCCTGCCGCAGCTTTGAAACGAGGCGTGCGGCCGCGACCGGGCGGCCATAGGCGCAGCTTCTGTTTGCGCCGATGTGACGGCGGCCCGCGGCGAAATGCGCCGCGCTTGCGCGCCAGCCCCCCTTCGTCTAGAGCGGGATGCGAAAAGTGTGAGCGGTTTTTCGCATGAATCCCGCTCTAACTTAATAGAATCGATCGCGTTATATGCCTTTAGGTTGTCACCTAAAGGCATCGCGATCTATGACCACGCCTTTCTTTCCGGCCGTGCCCGCAAGGTCTTCATGTCCGCTCCCAAACTTGTCGCCATCGTGATGGGTAGCCAGTCCGATTGGAAGACGATGCACCATGCGGCCGAGACGCTCGACAAGCTCGGCGTCGGCTATTCCGCGGAAATCGTCTCGGCGCATCGCACGCCCGACCGGCTCGTTAAATTCGCCAAAGGCGCCGAGGCGGCGGGCTTCAAGGTGATCATCGCCGGCGCCGGCGGTGCGGCGCACCTGCCGGGAATGACCGCCGCCATGACGCCGCTACCCGTTCTCGGCGTGCCGGTCGAGACCAAGGCGCTCTCCGGCCAGGACTCTCTCTATTCTATCGTCCAGATGCCGGCGGGCGTGCCGGTCGGCTGCCTGGCCATCGGCGAAGCCGGCGCCGTCAATGCGGCGCTGCTTGCCGCCGCAATCCTGGCTCTTGACGACAAGGCGCTCGCCGCCCGGCTCGCGGACTGGCGCGCGGCTCAGACGGCCGCGGTCGCCAAACATCCCGAGTGACGCCGATGGCAGAGCGGCTGTCGCCGGGCGATACGATCGGGATTCTCGGCGGCGGCCAATTGGGCCGAATGCTGGCGACGGCCGCCGCCCGGCTCGGCCTCAAGACCCATATTTTCGCGCCCGAGACCGACAATCCCGCTTTCGATGTCTGCGCGGCAAAGACCGTCGCGGCCTATGACAATGAAGCCGCCCTGCAGGCCTTCGCCGAAGCGGTCGATGTCGTGACCTATGAATTCGAGAACATCCCGGCGCATACGGCGGAACTGCTGGCGGCGCTGCGGCCGGTGCGACCCGGCCCCGCGGCGCTCGCGGCGAGCCAGGACCGGCTGACGGAAAAGGATTTTCTCAACGATCTCGGCATTGCCACGGCGCCCTATCGGTCCGTCGAGGACGCCGGCGCCTTGGCCCGGGCGGTCGGCGAACTCGGCCGCCCGTCGATCCTGAAGACGCGCCGATTGGGTTACGACGGCAAGGGCCAGGTGACGATTCGCGAAGGCTCGGATCTCGGCGCGATTTTTCGCGGCCTCGGCGGTGCGCCCTCAATTCTCGAAGGCTTCGTTCCCTTCACCAAGGAAGTCTCGGTCATCGCCGCGCGCGGCCTCGATGGCGCCTTTGCCGCCTATGACGTGACCGAAAACGTCCACGCCAATCATATTCTCAGCGTCAGCCGCGCCCCGGCCAAGATCGACGCCGACTGCGCCGCGGCGGCCATGGCCACCGCCCGCAAGATCGCCGAGGCGCTCGATTATATCGGCATCCTCGCCGTCGAGCTCTTCGTGACCGACGAGCCGGACGAAAACGGCCGCTTGGTACAGACGATCCGCGTCAACGAGATCGCCCCGCGCGTCCACAATTCCGGCCATTGGACGCTCGACAGCGCCATCTGCTCGCAATTCGAGCAGCATATCCGCGCCATCGCCGGCTGGCCGTTGGGCACCACCCGCCGCCACGGAGCCGCGGTCGAAATGCGCAATCTGATCGGCGACGATGCCAACGCTTACGACGCCATCCTGCGCGAGCCCGGCGCGTGTCTTCACCTCTATGGCAAGGCGGAGGCCCGGCCGGGCCGCAAAATGGGTCATGTGACACGCGTCCTGGATCACGACGGTTGAAGCCGCCTTTCCCTGGACAAGACCGATCGACTCTGCTATCTGCCGGGCTTCGGATCGTGGCGCTTCTGCGCCGGCGATTCTATTCCCGAAAGTCTAATTCCATCACTGCCGAGGCGTGAGGCCGTCGGCGCAAGACAAGGATCGCCGCGTGCAAGTTCTGGTTCGAGACAATAATGTTGACCAGGCCCTGAAGGCGCTGAAGAAGAAGATGCAGCGCGAAGGGATTTTCCGCGAGATGAAGCTTCGCGGCCATTACGAGAAGCCCTCCGAGAAGCGGGCGCGTGAAAAGGCCGAAGCGGTGCGCCGGGCGCGCAAATTGGCGCGGAAGAAATTGCAGCGCGAAGGTCTATTGCCGGTGAAGGCGAAGCCGGCGGTCGGCGCGCGCTAGCGCGCAGCGCCGCCGCGCACGGCGTATCGGCCGCGCGTGGTTTTTCGACATCGAAGTTTTTCTGCAAGGCGCCGGCGGGATTGGTCGCAATCTTGCCGGATTACCGGGGCCTAAAGGTCCCAGGGCGGATGCGAAAAGGACTCCCGCGTTTTCGCGCATCCGCTTCCAGTGATAGAAGCGATCACGTGCCGATGTTGGAGCGGTTCGGTCCAAGATCACCGTGATCTGGCGCATCGTCTGATCGTACCGTTTCCGAGCGCCCGTGTGTGGCAGGAACGGACGGATCGGGGACCTGAATTCGATGATATTGATTCGACGCCCCTCCGCGCTGACGACGCTTTTGCTGGCGACACTTTTGCTGGCGACACTTGGCCTTGCTGCCTGCGAAAATGGCAGTTCGCTGGGGCCGACAGGGGCAGGCGTTGCCGAGGTCTCGCAGGAATCGCCGCAGGATTCGCAGACCAACATCGCCTCGCTGACCGATGTCATCCAGCGCAATCCCAGCAGCCCGGAAGCCTATAATACGCGCGGCGTCGCTTATGCGCGGACCGGCCAGTATGATGCGGCGATCGCCGATTTCACCCAGGCGATCAAGCTGAACCCCAATGATGCGGCGGCGCTGACCAATCGCGCGCTCGCTTATAGGCAGACGCAGCACGACGATCTCGCCTTGGCCGATTTCAATCAGGCGATCATCGCCAATCCGAACCATGCGCCGGCCTATATCGGCCGCGCCAATCTGTTGCGCGTCCAGGGCAAGCTCGACCAGGCGCGCGCCGATCTCGACACCGCGATCCGGCTCAATCCCGAGAACGCGCAAGCCTATCACGCCCGCGGCCTGATCTTTCAGCGCCAGGGCAATTATCAGGCGGCGATCACCGATTTCGACAATGCGATCGATCGCGACCCGTTTGTCGGTGCCCCCTATGAGGCGCGCGGCGAGAGCCTGATTGCCATCGGCCAGCCGGCCAAGGCGGTCGAAGACTTCAATGCTGCGCTGAACGTCAACAACAAGGACGCCAATGCCTGGGCGGGCCTCGGCCTCGCCTATGAAAAGCTCGGCAATCGCGCCAAAGCGGCAGAATCCTACGACCACGCGCTCGCCTTCGATCCCAACAATAAGATCGCCCGCGACGGCCAGGCGCGGGTCGGACGCGCTTAAAATTATCCCGACAGATTATTGCGACATATGCTGTGCGCGCCACCGGCGCGGCGTTTCGCCCGTCCAGCGGCGAAAGGCGCGCGAAAAATGCGCCGGATCGGAATAACCCAATTCCAATGCAATCGCGGTGAAGGGCCGGCCCGCGCCGATTTTGTCGCGGGCTTGGGCAAGCCGCACCCCGTCCGCCAATTGCTCGAACGTAACGTCGCGCGCGGCGAGCCGGCGCTGAAACGTGCGCCGCGAGAGGCCAAGCCGGGCGGCGATCTGATCGATCCCTAGGCCGCCGTCCAACAGGCCGAGCCGGATCATATGCTCGGCGATGCCGACAAACTCGCCCTCGCCCGGGATTTCCGCATCGGGCGTCCGTGGCTGGACCCGGCGCGACGGATTGGGCGCATCGAGAAGATCGGCGGGGAAGACGACGGTCGCCCGCTCGCCGCGCGCCACATGACCGGCGAAAATGTCTTCGATCGTCGCGCGCCCCTGCAAGAGACCCGGCACGAGGATGGCCTCCGGCGTCCAGCGCGGCCCCAGAAACTGGCGCAGCAGATTGAGCATATAGCCGAGGGCGAGGATTTCGTTGCGCTGCCGCCCGACGGCAATCGGCGCGGTGATGCGATAGCTCCAGCGCGCCCAGCCGTCGCGAACGACAAGATCCATCTGTGTCGCGGCCTGAAGCAGGCTGGCGAATTTCCGATATCCGGCCTCAATCGCGCGCCCGAGGGTATCGAACGACAAGATCAATTGGCCGTAGGGACCGAGACTGGCGATGCCGCCTGCAGTCGATAGCCGCGCGGCCAGCGCATCATCGCCGATTTCGCGCGCCGCATTTTCGACGAGCCGAAGCTGATCGCTCAAGAGGATGAGGCTGTCCGGCCGTGCGACAAGCTCGAACGGCAATTCGCTGATCCGGAAGACGCGCGATGCCGAGCCGCCGGCGGCCTCGATCACATCGGCCAGCGGGCCGATCGTACTCGCACGCGTGAGGGCAAGCGTCTCCATGAGAAGCTCCGCAGGCTGGCAAATTTACGCCAGCCAACC
>JAJXZN010000201.1 GCA_021780015.1 Pseudomonadota bacterium | reverse complement strand
CCGCGTCGATCTCAATGTCCCGATGGATGCCGGCAAAGTGTCGGACGCGACCCGCATCGACCGTATCCTGCCCAATCTCCAGGAAATCGCGGCGAAAGGCGCAAAGGTCATCATCCTCTCTCACCTCGGCCGCCCGAAGGGCTGCGAGGAGAAATATTCGCTCCGCCCGGTCGTCGCTGAACTCGAAGCGCGGCTTGGCAAACACGTTGCCTTCGCCTCCGACTGCATCGGCGAGGAAGCGGAGAAAGCCGTCGCCGCCATGCAGGAGGGCGATTATCTTCTGCTCGAAAACACCCGCTTTCACACCGGCGAGGAAAAGAACAGCGAAGCCTTCATCGATGCGCTCGCCTCGCTCGGCGATGTTTATGTGAACGATGCCTTCT
The DNA here is from genome assembly GCA_021780015.1 of Pseudomonadota bacterium. Taxonomy (GTDB): domain Bacteria; phylum Pseudomonadota; class Alphaproteobacteria; order Rhizobiales; family Beijerinckiaceae; genus Methylovirgula. The sequence continues at coordinate 5,905 of JAJXZN010000201.1, read as the reverse complement.
CCTGCGCGCACCGCGCGCATGCCTCGACGGAAGGGCTGGCGCACCGGCTGCCGTCTTTCGCCGGGCGTTCGATGCAGGTCGAGCTTGAGATTCTGACCAATCTGCTCTCGCATCCGGTACGCCCGGTGATGGCCATTGTCGGCGGCGCCAAAGTCTCCACCAAGCTCGAATTGCTCGGCAATCTTATGCGCCGGGTCGATATTCTCGTTATCGGCGGCGGCATGGCCAATACGTTCCTCGCCGCGCAAGGCAAGAAGATCGGCAAGTCGCTCTGCGAAATGGAACTTGCCAATGTCGCGCGCCAGATCGTGGCCGATGCGGCGGCGGAAAATTGCGAGGTCGTCCTGCCGGACGACGTCGTCGTTGCGCAGAAGTTTGCCGCGGGCGCGCCGTCGCGCGTCGTCTCGGTCGATGCATTCGGCGAGGACGACATGATCCTCGACATCGGGCCGAAGTCGGTCGCGCGGGTCGAGGCGCTTCTGGAAAAGACCCGCACGCTCGTCTGGAACGGGCCATTCGGCGCTTTCGAGATTCCGCCCTTCGATGCCGGCACGATGGAGATTGCGGCGGTAGCGGCGCGGCTGACGAAATCCGGCCAGCTCGAGAGCATTGGCGGCGGCGGCGACACCATCGCGGCCTTGAACAAAGCCGATGCGGCGAAGGAATTTACCTATATCTCGACGGCAGGCGGCGCCTTCCTCGAATGGCTCGAAGGCAAACGGCTGCCCGGCGTCGAGGCGCTTCGCTTGCGCGTGCGGCCGCAGTAAGCTGCGAACCAATTTGTCACGAACCGATAGGAAAGAGCGGTGAACCAGCATCAACTCGCCGAGACGGCACAGGCTTTGGTCGCCCCCGGCCGGGGCATTCTGGCGGCGGATGAGAGTTCTTCGACGATTGCCAAGCGATTCACCGCCATCGGCGTCGAATCGACCGCAGAGTCGCGCCGCGATTATCGCGAATTGCTGTTCCGCGCGACCAATGCGATGCAGAGATATATTTCGGGCGTCATTCTTTACGACGAGACGATCCGGCAAAAGGCCGTCGATGGCACGCCGCTCGTCACGTTGATCGAAAAGGCCGGCTCGATCCCCGGCATCAAGGTCGATCTCGGTGCCAAGCCGCTGCCGGGCTTTCCGGGCGAGACGATCACCGAAGGTCTCGATGGCCTCGCCGGACGCCTGAAAGACTATTATGGGTTGGGGGCCCGCTTCGCCAAATGGCGCGCCGTCATCGATATCGCCGAGGGCATTCCTAGCCGTGGCGCGATCCTCGCTAATGCCGAGGCTTTGGCGCGCTATGCCGCGCTCTGCCAGGAGGCGAATATCGTCCCCATCGTCGAGCCGGAAGTGCTGATGGACGGCAATCATTCGCTCGATCGTTGCTACGAAGTCAGCGAAGCCGTGCTGCGCACCGTCTTCGCCGCGCTTTACGACTTGCGCGTCTTTCTCGAAGGCATCGTGCTGAAGCCGAACATGGTCGTTCCGGGGATGAAGTCCGGCCAGCCTGCGAGCCCGGCGGAGGTCGCGGCGGCCACGGTGCGGCTGTTCAAGAACGCCGTTCCGGTGGCGGTGCCCGGCATCGCCTTCCTGTCGGGCGGCCAGTCGGATTTCGACGCCACCGCCAATCTCGATGCCATCGCCCGCGCCGCGCCCCCTTGGGCCGTCACCTTCTCCTATGGCCGCGCCCTGCAGGCGGCGCCGCAGAAGGCCTGGTCCGGCAAGGCGGCGAATGTTGCGGCGGCGCAGGCGGCCTTCGCGCATCGGGCGCAGATGAACAGCCTTGCGGCGCTTGGCCAATGGTCGGAAACCTTGGAGAAGGCTGCGGCCTAAGCGTCGAGCCGGCGATGCGCCGCGGTTTTCGGTCAGATCCCATGCGATCGAGGGGCCATCGCGCTTTCGCCCTAATTCTTGGCGAGGAGTTCTGCCGGTCCGCCCGCCCGGCGGTGCTGGTTTTTGAGCAAGACTCGCCACGATGTCCGAGGACGATCCGCGCCTCTACCTGATCACGCCGCCGCTCGCGGAGGCGAAAAGCTTCGTTGCGCCCTTTGCCGCGGCCCTTGCGGCGGGCGATGTCGCCTGCGTCCTTTTGCGGTTCGATGCCAAAGCAGACGCTAAGGCGATCGCCAAAGCACTGGTTCCGTTGGCGCAGCAGCGCGGCATCGCTTGCCTCGTTGGCGACCCGCAACTGGCGGCGCGGGCTGAAGCCGATGGTGTGCACATCGATGGCCCCGGCGAGGCGCTTGACGCCACACTCAAAGCCATGAAGCCCAAGCATATTGTTGGCGTCGGCGGTATCGTCACCCGCGATGACGCCATGCGCGCCGGCGAGACCGGCGTCGATTATCTGATGTTCGGCGGGCCTGAGGCGAAACAGAGCTTCCTGGAGATTCGCGAGCGAGTCGCGTGGTGGGGGGAGATTTTCAACCTTGCCTGCGTCGCCTATGCGCATCAGCTGGCGGAGGTTGCGGCATTGGTCGCGGCCGGCGCCGATTTCGTCGCGCTGGAAACCGCGGTTTGGGACGATCCGCGCGGGGCGGCTGCGGCCGTGGCGGAGGCCGACCGGCTGTTGGCGCCGGGACGCATCGGCGCATGAGAGCGTCCGCCCCTTTACTGATCTGCATGTTGTTTTGGCTAGCTGCGCCCGTTCGCGCGGCAGAGCTTGCCGAAGCGCCCGCCGTGGCGCCCAGCGAGCCCAAACCAGCGAAAACGGCGGATCAAGCCAATACGCCGGACCTTGCTTATGGCGCGTTTCAGCGCGGCCATTATCTGACGGCTCTGGCCGAAGCGAAAAAGCGGCTCGCCGCCAATCCCAAAGACGGCGTCGCGATGACCCTCATCGGCCAGCTTTACGATCAAGGCCTTGGCGTTGCGCAAGATCCGAAGCAGGCGGCGTATTGGTATGGCGAGGCGGCAAAGCAGGGCGACATGGAAGGCACGTTCCTTTACGGCCTCGCCAAGCTCACCGGCAAAGGCCTGCCGCAGGACCGCGACGGCGCCGCTGCGCTCTTTACCAAAGCAGCGGCGATGAACCATCCGGGCGCGCTCTACAATCTCGGCGTGCTCGCGGTCGAAAACAACGGCATCGTGCCGGATTATTCGCAAGCGGCGGATTATTTCCGGCGCGCCGCAAACCTCGGCTATCCCGATGCCGCCTATGCGCTCGCCCTGTTTTATCGCGAGGGCAAGGGCGTGCCGCAGGACGATGCGATGGCCGCGGAATGGATGAAGCGCGCCTCAGACGGGGATCAAGTCTCCGCCGAAGTCGAATATGCCATCATGCTCTTCAACGGCGTCGGGGTCGGAAAGGACGAGGCCGCCGCCGCCCGGCTCTTTTTGAAGGCCGCGCAGGAGCAGAACGTGGTCGCGGAGGATCGCGCGGCGCGGCTGCTCGCCATCGGGCGCGGCGTACGCAAGGATGTCATCGAAGCGATGAAATGGCATTTGCTGGCGAGCCTTGCCGGCGAAAAGGATGCCTGGCTCGACAGCATCTATAATGCACTGACGCTGAAGCAGAAGATTGAGGTCGAGGCCGAAGTCCGACGGGCGCTTGGCCGCTAACGTTGCGTTAGCGCGCGCGGGTGCGCGCCGCGATAGGCTTCGAGCAGCCGCGTCGAATCGATCGCCGTATAGATTTGTGTCGTCGAGAGCGACGCATGGCCGAGCAACTCCTGGATGGTGCGCAGATCGCCGCCCTTGCCGAGGAGATGGGTCGCGAAGGAATGACGCAGGGCATGCGGTGTTGCCGTCTCCGGCAAGCCGAGCGCGCCGCGCAATTGCTCGACCGCGAGTTGGATGACGCGCGGCGACAGCGGGCCGCCCTTGGCGCCGATGAACAATGGGCCGTCCGCCGCCGCGGGAAAAGGACAGAGGTCGAGATAGGTGGCAATGGCCCGCTGCACCGGCGCAATCACCGGCACGCTGCGGGTCTTGCCACCCTTGCCGATGACGGTCACGACATCGATGCGGCCCACCGGCGCGTCGCGGCGTTTGATCGACAGCGCCTCGGAGATACGCAGGCCGGCCCCATAAAGCAGGCCGAGGACCGCCGCATCCCGCGCCAGAATCCAGTTCGGCCGCGAATCGCCGGCGCGCGAATCGGCATCGACGAGCGCCCGTGCCGCGCCCGCAGGCAAAGCCTTCGGCAGGCGGCGCGGCGCCTTCGGACTCCGGAGCGCCGAAAAAGCCGCCACATGGCCCAGTCCCTTGCGCTCCAGATGACGGGCGAAGGAGCGCAGACCGGAAAGCTGGCGCAAGAGCGACCGGCTGCCAACGCCGCTGGCGCGGCGGCTCGCGAGAAAGCTGCGCAGATCGGCGGGGGCGATGTCGCTTAGGGCGGCGAGCTTCGGCGGAGCGCCGAAATGGTCGCGCAGAAAAGCGAAAAATTGGATGAGGTCGCGCCGATAGGCCGCGAGCGTATGGGCCGAGACGCGGCGCTCGCCGGCGAGTTCATCGAGCCACTCGCCGGCCGTCGCGGCAAGTTCCGCGTCGGCGCCGCCGAAGGCGAGGGCAGGGGCAGGGGCAGGATCGGGCGTGGCGCGGACCATTGCCGCACGTTATCGCCGCCCGCCTGAAATAAAGGTTAGTGAATTTGGCTCTTAGTGCGCTTGGCTCGTGCCGGCAACGACGTCCTTTGTTGCCTTGGCCAGCAATTCGGCCATTTCCCGGTGGATCTGGTGGTCTGAATCCGGCAGGCCGGCGGCGCTGAAGTCGGCCCGCAGCTTGGCGAAGACGGTCTCATCGCCATTCTGTTCAAGATGCGCCTGGATCAGGGCGTTGGCGTAATCTTCCGCGGCTTGCCCGGACTTGCCAAGCTTTTCGGCGGCCCAAAGGCCAAGCAGGCGGTTGCGGCGTACATAAGCCTTGAATCTTAGGTCTTCATCATGCGCGAGCTGAGCTTCATATCCCTTTTCGCGCTCATCGAACGTGGTCATCGCCGCCTCACCGGAAGTCTTGCAGAAAGGCGCGGAACCTAGCCCGGAACAAGCCGTCTGGCCATAGGGCTTGCTGCCAGATTCGGCCGAGCCGGCGGCTATTTCCGCGACGGGCGGGAATAACCATATAGGGTGATGGAGGTCCGCCCGTTCCGACACGCGCGCTCGGCAGGCGACAGTCAAGGCATTGATATTTGGTAAGGAACGGCTAAAGCAAAGGTAAAGCTTCGGCTGGTCCTTTATGAGCCGGGAGGCCGCGATCCGCTTGTGTTGAACGGCCGAAAAAGCTAGGACCGTCCCGGACCCGCGGCGCCGCAACGCCTCATACAGCCTGCCCGGTCTCGATCGCCAAAAGCCGGGCCGGACATTCCTGAAAGGAGCCAGGGCCATCCCATGGATCACCTCAAGCCACGGTTAATTCCCATGAATCGCCGCCGCCGCATTTACGAGGGCAAGGCCAAGGTCCTCTATGAGGGACCCGAACCGGGTACGCTTATCCAGCATTTCAAGGACGATGCCACCGCCTTCAACGCCAAGAAGCACGAGGTCATCGACGGCAAAGGCGTGCTCAACAACCGGATTTCCGAGTTCGTTTTCCAGAACCTCAACGATATCGGCGTGCCGACGCATTTTATCCGCCGGCTCAACATGCGCGAGCAATTGATTCGCGAGGTCGAGATCGTGCCGCTCGAAGTCGTGGTGCGCAATGTCGCGGCCGGCTCGCTGTCGACTCGTCTCGGCCTTGAAGAAGGTACGCAACTGCCGCGTTCGATCATCGAGTTCTATTACAAGAACGATGAACTCAACGACCCGATGGTGTCGGAAGAGCACATCACCGCCTTCGGCTGGGCGACGCCGCAGGAGATCGACGACATCATGGCGCTTGCCATCCGGGTCAACGATTTCCTGACCGGGCTTTTCCTTGGCGTCGGCATCCGCCTCGTCGATTTCAAGATGGAGTGCGGACGGCTTTGG
>JAJXZN010000076.1 GCA_021780015.1 Pseudomonadota bacterium | reverse complement strand
AATGGCTGGCGACGCTTGTTGCACTGGGGCTCGTCAGCACGCAGGCCGAGGCGGCCGCCAGCGCGACGATGATGGGCAATATTGGTGATGCCAATAGGGCCTCGGGCCTCATCCGCCATTTCAGCCTCGACACGGGGACGCGCACGATGCAGGCGACCGCCGCCGTGCCGCAGGGAGGCGTCAGCCTGGAAGTCATCCGCAAGGTGACGATCCAAACCGCACATGGCATCTGCGCCGATCCGCGCGGCGCCGGCTGGACCTTGAAGATTTATCTGCCCGATCAATCCGAGCCGATCGCGACCTGCCGCTTCCGCTAGTCAGAGCATCGACACTTTCGGCTTTTGGCCGAAGCTCAACGCCGGCTCGGGCGTCGTGCGCGCATTCGTCGTAATCACCGGCATCACCACGTCGTTGGCCGAAGCCGCCGGCGTGCGGGCATGGAAGCGCGCGACCGTAGCCTTCGCCGCAGCAAGTTGATCCGCCGACAGCCGCGCGCCGACATCGTCGCGCTTGGCCGCCGAATCCTGATCGCCCTGCCGCGCCGCGATGGCAAACCAGACGTAGGACGCGGAGAAATCTTGCGGCACGCCCATGCCGCGCGCCAGCAGCACGGCATAATTATATTGGCTGTCACGGACGCCGAATTCGGCCGCGCGCTTGAACCATTGAGCCGCCGTCGCATAATCCGGCCGGCCGCTGTCGCCGCCATCCGCCGCAAGCACCGCAAGATTGTGCATGGCGCGGATATTGCCGGCCGCCGCCGCCTTCTGATAGAGCGCCTGCGCCTTGCCGATGTCGCGCGCGACGCCAAGGCCTTTTTCGTAAAAGGACGCCAAGCGGTATTGGGCCGGAGCGAAACCCTGCGCCGCCGCCTTTTCGTACCATTGCGCGGCGGCCTTCAAGTCGCGCGGCATGAAGCGCGCATCGGTATATTCGGTGGCGAGCGCGAATTGGGCTGAGACATCGCCGGCGCGGGCTTGATCGCGCAAGTCGTTGAGCGACATTTCTCGCGGTTTTTGCGCCTGGACGGCGGGCTGCCGCGGAATGGACCCGGTGACGATCGGGTCGGTGCCGGCGGCTGACCCGGCCCCGGGCGGCGCCGGCGGCGGCGTGACGATCGAATTCGGCGACAAAGCGCTGTCGTCGACTTTGGCGGCGCTCGTCATCGCCGCGACCGGTGGCGCAGGCGGCGGCGCCGAGGCGACGATTGCCGGCGGCGTCTCGAAGTCTGAGACCTTCATCGGCGGATGGCCGAGGCTCTTCAACACAGCATAAGCGCCGACGGCGACGAAAATCGCCGCGAGCGACAAGACGACCGGGCGGCGGTAATGGGCGATGAGCGTCGCAAGGCCGCCCTTGGCCTCGGCCGGCGCCGCCGGCCGCGACTGCGCCTGTATCGTGGCTGCGGTCTCGCGCTGCGCCGCCCGCGCGGCGCGGCGCGCCGCGGCGATGAATTCGGACCGCGAGGCCGGCGCCTCAAGCGAATCGAACTGCGCCGGCGGCGTCGCGGCGCCGGAATTGCCATTCTCACGGCGGCCGGGAAAACCGGTGCCCGGTTCGATCAAAAAATCTTCCGGAGCGGTCGCCGGGGCGTCCGGGGCCGCGGTGCTGCGGCCGCGCGGCTCGACAAACGGCGGCGGCGAGGGCGGCGGATTTTGCGGCGGTGCCGGATTGCGCGGCGCAAGGCCCGGCTCGGCGGCGGGACGGCCGCCCGGTTCGCCGCGGCGATCGGTCAATTCCGCTTCGAAGGTCGAAAGCCGCTCGACCACCTTTTCCAGCGTCTCGTGAACCGCGTTCAACGTCGAAAGGGTGCGCTGGTCGGCCTGCGCCTGCTTTGCCCGCAGGTCGCCAAGCTCTTCGGCGATCCGCTCTTGGTCCAAGCCATAACCCGGCGCACCGGCCAAGGCCTCGCGCACGGCGCTGCGCGCCGTCTGTTCCGCCGTTTCGAGACTGGCGACGCGGGTGCGTTCGAACTCGCCGAACAATTCGCTGATCGTGCGCTCGAGCCCGCTCAGCGAAACGGACGAATTGCCATGGTCCATCCGCTGCGCAAGCGCGGTGATCTGCTCTTCCAGCGCTTCGATGGCACGCTGGTCCGCTTGCGGCGCGATCGCGCGCTCGATCTTCTCGGACAGCGAGCGCACCAGATTTTCGAGCGCGCTGGTGTCGGGCGCGGCTTGGCGCTGAACATCGGCGATCCGCGCCGACAACCCTTCATGCACGGTGTCGATGCGATCGGAGAGATCACGATAGCGGCTTTGATCGCGCGCCGCGTTCAGCGATTCATCGACCTTGGCGGCAATCTCCTCCAGCCGCGCCTCGATGGCGGCAAAGGGCGCGGCATCGCGCTGCGGCGCGACGAAGCCTTCATAGACGGTCGCGACCGGGTGCTGGGCGAGGCTCTCGGCGAGTTCCGTCACCTGCCGCTCGATCCGCTCGATCGGCAGCGGCCGGGCGATGGCCGCCGAGAGGAGATCGCGGATTTCGCGCGTCTGCGCCTGGATATGGCCGAAGGCTGCGGGATCGATGCCGCTGCGGCCGAGATCGTCGATCTTGATCCCGAGCTTGCGCAATTCGCCTTCGAGGCCCTTGATCGTCATGCGCGGATCGATCTCGGCGAGCGACTGGCGCAGTTCGGCGACGAGCTCTTCCATCGGCCGCAGAATGGCGTCCTTCATGCCGTCGCTGCGCGAGTCCTCGATCTTCTGCGACAGGCCGCGGATGGCGGCTTCGACCGTCGCCACCGAGCCGCGCGAGGCGACATCGCGCAAAGCCTCGGACATGGTGGCGATCTCGGTGCGCAATTTGTCGAGATTGCAGACCGGCGGCGCGGCATAACGTGCCGCCTGCTCGCGCTGCATCGCGTCGAGCCGCGCGGCAAGGCCGGCGATATCGTTTTGCAAAGTGACGAGCGAGGCCGCGCGGGGACGCGCTTCGCCGGGCGGTGTAGGCGGCGCGAAGGCCCGCCAATCTTCGAGCTCGTGCTGGCGGCGCGAGACTTCCGCGATCGCCGCGCCGAGCGAGGGGCGCCGCGGCGTCTCGCGCGGCAGCACCGGCGCCGGCCGCGGCTGATCCGCCGCAGCCGCAACCGTGGCCAAGAGATTGTTGAGCGTCGCCTCGACCCGGTTCAATTGCGCGCCATAGACGCGGCCGACCGCATCGCCGGACACCGGCTCGACCGGCGCGCCTCCCTGCAGCACCGCAGGGGCAACATCCCTGTTTTTCCACGGAAACGCTTTAATCATGTTCGCTCCGGAGGGATTGGCCCACTGGCTGCCGAAACTTTTTCAAGCCGGATGGCGTCGAATCAAAACTTTCGCCACGGCGGGTGCTCTCCCCGAATTTCCGTAACCGAGGTAAATAGCGGGTTAACTCTGATTAATTTTGGCACAGAGTCGCGCTTGGGATGCGGCAACTGGAAATTGCTCTTTTTGCGCGAATGCGCGGCTGAGCTTTCACCTGTCCCGAGGCATCGCCGCATTTGCGCAGCAAGCGCCGACCTGGATTGCGACGGGGATTTTTCCTAAATGAGGCACAGGTTCGCTGCGAAAGGCCGTCCGTGACCGAAAGCCCTCTGCCCCCCGCGAAGGTCGGGATCCTGCTCGTCAATCTCGGCACCCCGGACGGCACCGATTTCTGGCCGGTGCGGCGCTATCTGAAGGAATTCCTGTCCGACCCGCGCGTGATCGAAACGCCGCGCTGGCTCTGGTGGCCGATCCTCAATCTCATCATTCTCACGACGCGGCCGGCGAAAAGCGGCAAGGCTTATGCGTCGATCTGGGACCGCCTCGGCCCCGGAAGCCCGTTGCGCGCCGTCACCGAATCGCAGGCCCAAAAGCTCGCCGGCTGGGTCGCCGAAGGCGGCCTCGGCGCGGCGCGGCCGATGGTCGAATGGGCGATGCGCTACGGCAAGCCGAGCGTGGCCGAAAAGCTCGACACCTTGGCCGCGGCGGGTTGCGACCGCGTGCTCGTCTTTCCGCTCTATCCGCAATATTCCGCGACGACGACGGCGACCGTCTGCGATGCCGTCTTTGCGGCGCTCGAACGGATGCGCGTCCAACCGGCGCTGCGCACCGTGCCCGCCTATCCGGTCGAATCCGTCTATATCGACGCCTTGGCAGAATCCTATCGCCAATTCGCGGCGCGTTTGGATTTCGTTCCCGACGCGCTGCTTCTTTCCTTTCACGGCCTGCCGCAAAGCTACGCCGACCAAGGCGATCCCTATCCGCAGCAATGCCGGGCCACGTTCGAGGCTTTGTCGGCCGCCCTCAAGAACGATGTCAAAGCCGCGCATATGAGCTTTCAATCGCGCTTCGGCCGCGCCGAATGGCTGAAGCCCTATACCGCCGACCGGGTGCAGGAGCTCGCCCGCAGCGGCTGCAAAAATCTCGTCGTCATGGCGCCGGGCTTTGCCGCCGATTGCGTCGAGACGCTGGAGGAACTCGACATCGAGAATCGGCATTTCTTCACCGAGGCCGGCGGCGTGAATTACGCCACGCTGCCCTGTCTCAACGACAGCGCCGAAGGGATGCGCGTGATCTATGCGCTCATCGGGCGCGAATTGAAGGGTTGGCTTTGACCGCATGCGCCGGCCCAGGTGTTTGCCCCGGCGCCGTTGCAGGCTAAGCCGCGCGCCCCATATGTCGCCTGCCCGGCTGTGACCGCCGGCTCTGGAGGAGATTTTATGAGGACTGCAAACTTCGCTTTGGGCATTTTCTGCGCCGCGGCCCTGCTTGGGCTGCCGCCGGCCGAAGCCAAGCCCGGCGGCTGCTTGAAATATGGCGCAGCCGGCGCGATCGCCGGCCATTACGCCGGCCATCATGCCTTCAAGGGCGCCGTGGCCGGCTGCCTCGCCGGCATGGCCCGCCGTCACGCCTATAACAACGAAGTCGCGCGCGAAAAGGCCGAAGCGGCGCATCGCAAGATGGAGGGACCGGGCGGCGCGCCGGCCGGCAATCCGCCCGCCTCAGGTTCGACGCAAGATCAGAAGTGAGTCGGCGCCACTCGCGCCTTCGGAATGGTCCCGTCGCGCAGCTTACGCTCCCAATCGTAAGCCTGCGTGACGATCTCCTCGAGATTGTCGTGCTGCGGCTTCCAGCCGAGCCGCGTGCGGATGCGATCCGCACCCGCGACAAGCGCCGCCGGATCGCCGGGCCGGCGCTCCGCAAGCCTCGTTTCGAAGTCGACCCCCGAAACCTTCTTCACGACATCGACCACTTCGCGCACCGAATGGCCGTGGCCGTAGCCGCAGTTGAAGACAAGGCTTTCGCCGCCGGCGCGTAAATGCTTGAGCGCCAGGATGTGCGCGGCGATGAGATCGCTGACGTGGATGTAATCGCGCACGCAGGTTCCATCCGCCGTCGCGTAATCCGTGCCGTAAATATCGAGGCCCCGCCGCATGCCAAGCGCAGCTTGCACTGCAACTTTTATCAGATGTGTTGCGTTAGGAGTCGACTGGCCAAGACGGCCCTTCGGATCGGCCCCCGCTACGTTGAAGTAACGTAACGCCACATAGGACAGGTCATGCGCGTGAGCAGCATCCTCGAGCATCCACTCGACCATGAGTTTCGATCGGCCATAAGGATTGATCGGCGCCGTCGGCGCTTCCTCAAAAATCGGGTTGACGGAGGGTTCGCCGTAGACGGCGGCGGTGGAGGAAAAAATAAAATTTCTGATGCCGTTCCGTGTGGCGAATTCCAGGAGAGTGCGGGCCTTGACAGTGTTGTTGAGGTAATAGCCCAGTGGGTCGGAGACTGATTCCGGCACCACGATCTTCGCCGCAAAATGCGCGATCGCATCGATCTGATGCGTTGCCGCTATGGCTTTTAGTTTCGCTTCGTCCCCACTATCGCCGACGACGAGCGTCGCCGCCGCCGGAACGGCCCAGGCAAAGCCGGTCGATAAATCATCAAGGACGACGACCTGCTCGCCGGCATCGACCAAGGCCAGAACCATATGGCCGCCAATGTAGCCCGCGCCGCCGGTGACCAAGATTGCCATTCCGCTCCACTCCCGCTGTTAATATTCCGCCAAATCGTCGAAATCGGTGATTAAGTGCCTGGCCTAAAGGCACCGTTGACGCTCGGTTACGTTGCGTCCTAGGTAAATTTCGTCATTTGATTTCAATAGCCCCTCCCCAATACGGACCGCAAATGAGCCAACGCGTACGCAAAGCTGTCTTCCCGGTCGCCGGCCTCGGCACGCGATTTCTGCCGGCCACCAAATCCGTCCCCAAGGAAATGCTGACCGTTGTCGACCGGCCGATCCTCCAGCACGTGGTCGAGGAAGCTTACGAAGCCGGCATCGAACATTGCATTTTTGTGACAGGGCGCAACAAGGCTGTCATCGAAGATTA
>JAJXZN010000083.1 GCA_021780015.1 Pseudomonadota bacterium | reverse complement strand
ACCAAAGACGGGCCATAGTGACGTCCAGCGGAGATAGCGGGCGCAGCCGGTCTGGCGGGATATGGCGCCAACTGGCCGCTTGCCGAATAGGGCTGAGCCGAAGCTTTTGCCGCGTCGCGGCCAGAAATCAAGAGCTTTGCCGCACAGCGTGGCGGTGTGTTGCGCCGAAAGCTCAGTCCCCGTCGGAAGGACCGCACCAGCCGGGTAGGAAATCCGCATCTTTGCTTTTGGCGAAGGCAAGCGCTCTTTCGATCGCCTGTGAGAAGTCGGCGTCGACCGCTTTGCGTTTCATCCGCCGGCGCAACGCATCCGCCCAGAGAAATTCGGCGAAGGGCGTCGTGTCCTTGGCATAGCCGCCGGCGCGGCGCAGTTCGCCGGCGAGCGAACGGAACGGGTCGTCGACGAGATCGGTCAGCGCCTTCGGAATGTCGGCATAGGTCTTGCGCTCGCCGTTTTCGTCAAACGGGTGCATCCAGCCGCGATTGTCGAGGAAAACCCAGAAGCCCTCTTGCGGCAGCGTCCGCAGGTCCGCGACGACGTTGACGAGGATGTCTTTGACCTTCTCCTCGATCAGCGCCAAGCCGAGGTGGTGATGGTCGATGACGTAATGGCGTTCCTTCGGCCCGAGGATCACCGGAATCATATGTTTGCCGAGGAATTCCGAACCTTTCGCGTCGGCGAGTTGCTTCCAGCGTTTGCGCTTCTCTTTGACCTCGCGCATGCCGACGGTGATCTGGGTCGGGCGCAGCTCCGCGAGGGGAACCGGTTTCAGCAGGGGTTCACGCAGGCTCATGGTACGCCTCTCACTCGCCAAGGACCGGACCGCAACCTAGGCCAGAGAAAGCGCGGCGTAAACCGGGTGGCGGCCGCGCCGAACGGCTCAAGGAATGGCGATGTCGGATTCCGCCCGCAGCGCACGCACGAGCTTTGCCGAGAGATCGCCGTGCGCGGGCAGATGATGATCAGTCTCGAACTGAATGATCGCCTTGCGCGTCGCCTCGCCTTCGATCCCGTCCGCCTTGAGGACGTAGCCGAGCTTCACCAAGGCCCGTTGTACTGCAAAGACGGTACGGCTCGGCTGCAGTGACGAAGCCGGCGTTTCGGCGGACTTACGGAGAATTTGCGAGATCGGATCGGGACGCGCGGCGGGCAGCGGGATGATGCGCCGTGCCGCGGGTGTTGCCTCGCCCTGACGGATGAATTGGCCGAGCGGATCGGTTGGTGCGGCCGGCATTGTCGGGGCAGGTGGGGCTGGCGTCTCGACGTGCGCCGGGGCGGCAGGCGCCGGTGCCGAACCGAGCGCTGGGCTTAGCGTCTGATGCGATACCTGACTTGACGGCTGGCTCGATGCCTGGCTTGGCGCCTGACTTCGCGCTTGCGTTGGCATCGGCGGCGCGGCGGGCAACGCCTGCGACAGGGGCGCGGTCCGGCCGAACAGCGGCGCAGGATGGCGGGTCGTCTGCAATTCAAGCGCATTGATCGCAATGGCGACCGCGAGCCCGACTAGCAAGGCCCCGGCGATCCGGTTCGGGTAATTGGCCACGCCGCGCAGAAAGCGCATGACGCCGATCAGCGCGCTGAGCCAGGGCGCGCGCGGCGCGGGCTTTTTACGGCGCGGTTCGGTGACGAGGAAGTCATTGCCGCTACGGGCGAGAGCTTCACGCAATTTTCTTCACCATCATTTCGTTGCTGAAAAGGCGCGGATCGTCGCTGCGCGAGCGGCGCGGCAGGGTCTCGATCTTAGCCGTGCCGGTTTTACTCGCGGGCAGGCGGCGGCAATCGAGCGGCAGGCGCACGCTGACGCAGGTGCCTTGATTGAGCTCGCTCTCGATCGCGATCGTGCCGCCGTGCAGACCGACGAGGCCGCGCACGACCGAAAGCCCAAGGCCGGTGCCCTCGTACGGTCTGTCGTAGGACGCGCCGGCCTGGAAGAAGGGGCAGCCGAGATTGACAAGGTCATTCGGCGCAATGCCGATCCCGGTATCGGCGACGCTGACGACGATGTGATTGCCGTCGGGGCGCAGCTTGACCGTGACACGGCCGCCGCGCGGCGTGAATTTGATCGCGTTTGAGAGCAGGTTCAGCAGGATCTGCTTGTAGGCGCGCTTGTCGCCGACGATGTCGTCGATCTTCTCCGGATAGGCGCGGACGAGTTCGACGCCGCCTTCGGTCGCTTTGAGTTTCACCATGTCACAGGAAAGATCGATCAGCGGCGGCAGAGCAAACGGCTCCGGCCGCAGGTCAAAGGCACCCGACTGGATCTTCGACATGTCGAGAATGGAGTTCACGACGGCAAGCAGATGCTGGCCGGATTTCTGGATGATCGCGGCATATTCGCGCTGCTTCGCCGTTTCCTGAGGCGACAAGTCCTGATCGGCGAGGATTTCCGAAAACCCGATAATCGCGTTGAGCGGCGTGCGCAGCTCGTGGCTGACATTGGCGAGAAACTTGTCCTTCCAAGCATTCGCTTCCTCGGCCGTCGCGCGGGCCGTCTCATAAGCTTGCTCGCGCTGCTTGAACTGAGTGATGTCGCGAAGGATCGACACCACGCGATCGGGCCGCGCGTTGGTCTCTTCGCTATCGATGGCAAAGCGGCGCGCCCGCAATTCGACCCAGCGAAAGCTCGGCTCCTGGGCTGCCTTGCCTTGCCCGGTCAGCGCGCGCAGCCGCAGGGTTGCGGCGATCGTGTGCGGCCCCGCCGCGGCATCGGAAATCGCTTTCAAGAAGGCCGGCCGGTCGGCGACATGGATATGCTCGAACAAGCCGCGCCCCATGAGATCGGCGGCGGGAAGGCCGCAGAAGGCCAGGCAGTTCGGGCTGATGAATTCGGCGACGCCGTTGCGGTCTTGATGGATGATGAGGTCGTCGAGCGTATCATAGACGGCGCGATAATGGTCGGTGCGCAAGCGCGCCGATTTTTCGCGACCGATCTGAAAGCTGACGAGGCCATGTGCGGCCAGCGTCGCATAAATAATGGCCGGCAAGACGAGAAGCGGCGCGTGGCCGGTCGCAAAGCCCGTATGGATGATGCCATTACGATCGGCAATCGTCAGGCCCAGCGCGGCCAAGGCCGAGAGCACGCCGGCGCTCAGGACGAGACGGAAATTCTGTGACAGGACGCCTTCGAAAGGCGCGAGAACAAGCCAGACGAGCGCAGCTTCCCACGGGCCGCCACCGGCTGCAATCGTCGTCGCTGCGCCAACGAAACTGACGATGCAAATCGCCTGGGCCAGCAAAAGATCACCGCTGCGCGACAGGAACAGCACCGCGCCGATCGGCACAATGCACCAGACGAAGACGAGCGCGTGCCAGACGACGGGCGCGCCATAGATCGCCAGAAACAAAGGCGCGAGGCACATCACCGTCACCGAGCTCGCGAGGCGGCGCAGGATAAAAGTCTCATGGCGCAGGCGTTCGGCCTGGCGCGGCAGAACGCTCGGATGCACCAGCGAGGCAATCTGCTTCTCGATACTGAACGCAAAACTCAAACGCTGAACTCCAGCTTTCGCGCAACCCGAAGGCGCGACAGCGTCGGGTGCGGACGAAGGGTCGGAGATCGGTTGCGAGCGCAAAGAATCTTCGCCGTTCGTGGAAACAGATTCGCAGGCCGGTCTTAAGTGAACACTAAGCCGCGCTATGAAAACGCAAACGCTGCCTATCGCGATCGGGTGGCGGTGCCCGAGGCGTGGCGAATTCTCGGGCTATGGTTTAGAAGCGGTTGCCGATTTCGCCGGCTTGCGCGGCAGCATGGTCAGCAAAGGGTAAACGCGGATCGGGCAATTCTCGCACCAATAATGGCACGATTTTTATGCGCCGCGGTTTAGGATGCCGCATCGGCTGAAACTCCAGCCGGCTGAATGAGACAGTCATGTTCTTTCTGATCCGCTGCGTCTTCTGGCTTTGGGTGGTGTTCAGCACCATCTTTGCGCAGCCTTCGGCCGACGGCACGGCGCCGCATCGGCCGGATCATCCGCGCCCCGTCGCCGCCGCCGAGCCTGTCGGCCAGATAGCGCAAGCTTGGCTTGGCGCCGCAGCGTCGCGCGTTGCCGATCATTGCGCGGCTTCGCCGGCCGCCTGTCTCGCCATCGCAACGCAGCTTTCGAAATTGGCCTTGCGGCAAGAGCTCGCCGACACGACCCAGACCGGCGCGACGGCTGAAGCGCCGCATCTTAAGCCTGTGCCGCGGTTCGCCGCCGTGCCTTTGCCGCCGCGCCGGCCCGAGACCTTCGGCCGAACCGCCCGGCCGGCGCTGGAGAAGACAGCGGGGCATGAATATCTTATGGATGAAAGCCGCGCCGAGGCCGAGTTCTGATCTGCCGGCGCTGCAGGTTGGACGGACCATGAACCTCGACGAAATCATCGAAAACTTCGGCTATCTCGACGAGTGGGAAGATCGCTACCGCTACGTGATCGAGCTCGGCCGCATGCTCGAGCCGCTCGATCCGGAAGCACATACCGACGCCAATAAGGTGCTGGGTTGCGCGAGCCAAGTGTGGCTCGAAACCAAGGTCGACCGGAGCGGGCAGTGCGAGCCTGTCCTCACGTTCCGCGCCGACAGCGATGCCCATATCGTGCGGGGCCTCGTCGCGCTGATCCTGGCGCTTTATTCGGGCAAGACGGCGTCGAAGATTCTCGAGACGGATGCGCAGGCGCTCTTCGACCAGCTCGGCCTTTCGGCGCATCTCACGCGCCAACGCACCAATGGCACCCGTTCGATGGTCGAGCGCATCAAGCGTGATGCGCGCCTCGCGGTAGAAACAACGACCGCCTAATTCTTGGGAATGGCTAGCGCTTGCGCCGGCGTTGCTGGCCGAGCCCCATCTGCTTGGCGAGATTGGAGCGCGCCTTGGCATAGTTCGGCGCGACCATCGGATAATCCGGCGGCAGAGCCCATTTTTCCCGGTATTCGTCGGGGGACATATTATATTGCGTGCGCAGATGGCGCTTCAGCGACTTGAATTTCCGTCCATCTTCCAGACAGATGATATATTCGTTGGTGATCGATTTTTTTGCCGGGACGGCGGGCTTCGGCGTTTCGGCAACCACGACAGGATGGCCGGCGGTGACGCGCAGAAGCGCTGAATGAACCTCATGGATCAGGCCGGGAAGATCGCTTGCAGGAACGGAATTATTGCTGACATAGGCGGAAACGATTTCAGCTGCCAATTCAATGTAATTGCCAGAGCCTGCCGTCTCACTCATTTGAGGCCTTTTCTTTCGGTTTATGTCCGTTACTGATCAAAAACGACTGATACGAAGCTGACGGCATTCAAGATCGACCGAAATCTTGCCGATAACTTCAATAACGCAACGGATGTGCATTTTTCTTCACGAATCTGTCAGCCTTGATAAAATGAAAGCTTCAAGGGTGCAAGTAGCTGCGAGTCGTAGAGCCGCGAACTCTTTTGGAAAACTTTCATTGCTTGCAGTCGAGCTGCAACTAGACTGCAAGCGCGCAATAACGCATCTCCGTCCTAAGCCTAGGATTGGAAAGACGCTTTGAGATCGGCCATGGATTTGAACCGGCGCGTGCCTTGCGCCGATTGAGCCTCGATCGAACCGTCGGCGAACATCACATAAATGGTCCCGTCTGCCTCATAGCGGCCGATCGCTTTGGGCGCCGGTTTGGCTGATTCTGCTGCGACGGGCTCGGGCTCGGATGGCGCGACCGGTTCTGGCGTTGCGGCAATCGGCGGGGGCGGGGCTTCTTCCGGTCCCCGCTCAATCTCCGGTGCGGCGAAGGTCTCGGCGCGAGTCTCTCGGTCGGCATCGGACTCTCTGCCGATGCCTGGCTCGTTGTCAAAATCGTCGAGGCCGAGCGGCGGCGGCTTCACAGCCTCCGTCGATTCGGGCTCGCCCGGCAGCGTCTCCGGCAGCGGCTCCGGTATGGGGACGACGGGCGGCGCCGTGAAGCTCGGCCAATCGAGGTTCAGATCTTCGGCAACGCGGCGGCGCAGCTCAGCGATCGCCGGCGAGGGTTCGGCGGCCGCCGGGGCCCGCGTGGTGAACTCGGGCTTAGGCCGCGGCCATGCCTTTCGCAGTGGGCGCGGGAAGATGCCCGGCGCCGGGGCCGGGCCTTCCTCGGCGGCGCGTACAACCTCGAGCTCCACCTCCGTGGCCGTTGCCACTTCCGCCGCTGCCGGGACCGGACCCAGATTGGGAGCGACGGGGATTTTCATTGTCGCAGCAGCCGATGTCTCCGCGGCCAGGCTTGCGGCGCCGCCCTCCCGCGCAAGCGGGGCGCTGACCCACAGCCGTTTCATATCCTCAAGGCTCATCACTACGCCGGCAAGGCCCAAAGTGATGATTCCGCCGGTCAGCGCCGTGGTTCCGGCGATGACGGCCGACCAGCCGCGCTCGACTTCGACAATGTTCG
>JAJXZN010000031.1 GCA_021780015.1 Pseudomonadota bacterium | reverse complement strand
TTCAAGGCGCAGCTGCATGCCTTCATCACCGGGCACGAGGGCGAGCGCGACCGCCGCATCGAGCTTTTGACCGCGCCGCGCTTCGGCATCGTCGGCAAGGATGTGACCATCGATCTGCGGGTGCTCGACACCGCCAACGGTACGGAGCCCGTCGTTCTGCACGTGCGCCGCGACGGCAATCCGATCGCCGACGTGACCGCCGCGATCGGCGAGACGATCCGCGTGCCGGTCAAGATCGAGCATGGCGGCCCGAATGTCGTCGAACTCGAAGTCGAGACCTTGCCGGGCGAATTGACGGCGCTCAACAACAAAGCGGTGCTGACGATCGACGGCGTGCGCGACAAGCTGAAGGTCCTGCTTGTCTCCGGCGAACCGAACCAGGGCGAGCGCATGTGGCGCAACCTGCTCAAGTCGGACGCCAATGTCGATCTCGTGCATTTCACCATTCTGCGGCCGCCGGAGAAGCAGGACGGCACGCCGATCAACGAGCTGTCGCTGATCGCCTTTCCGACCGCCGATCTCTTCGGCAACAAGATCGGCGATTTCGATCTCATCATCTTCGATCGCTATTCCAACCAGGCGATCCTGCCGATGGTCTATCTCGACAATATCGTGCGCTATGTCCGCGCCGGCGGCGCGCTGATGATTGCGGCGGGTCCCGACTTCGCCTCGTCCGACGGCATTTATTATTCGCCGCTCGGCACGTTGTCTCCGGCCGATCCCACCGGCAATATCATCCAGCAGGCATTCCGCCCGGCAATCACAGCGATCGGCGCCAAACATCCGGTGACGCGCGGCCTGCCGGGCTCCGATGAAACGCCGCCGGCCTGGAGCCGCTGGTTCCGCCAAGTCGATGCCAATGTCACGCGCGGCACGAGCGTTCTTTCCGGCGCCAATGGCAAGCCGCTGCTCGTGCTGTCGCGCGAGGACAAAGGCCGCGTCGCGCTGTTGCTGTCGGATCAGATGTGGCTTTGGGCGCGCGGCTTCGAAGGCGGCGGTCCGCATCTCGATCTGCTGCGGCGGCTGGCGCATTGGCTGATGAAGGAGCCGGAGCTCGAGGAAGAGGCTTTGCGTGCCAATGCGCAAGGCGACACGCTGTCGATCGAACGCCAAAGCCTCAAGGATCAGATTCCGCCGGTTAAGATCGTCGCGCCGTCGGGCAAGGTGACGACGGCGAAGCTCTCCCCGGCTGAGCCCGGCCTGTCGCGCGCGCAGGTGAAAGTGTCTGAACTCGGCCTCTATCGTATCAGCGACGGGTCTTTGACGACGCTCGTCAACGTCGGGCCGGAAAATCCACGCGAATTCCAGGAGGTCGTCTCGACGACCGAGAAGCTGCGGCCGCTGGCCGAGGCGACCGGCGGCACCGTCCGGCGCATCGGCACAAACCACGGCAGCGATGTCAGTCTGCCGCGCATTGTGGCCATGCACGACAGTCCCGTCTATGGCGGTTCGGACTATGCCGCGATCAAGCGCACCGGCGCGGCGCAGGTCACGGGCATCGGCATTGCGCCGCTCGCCATCGGCTTCCTCGGCCTCATCTTCCTGCTCGCCAGCGCGATCGCGACCTGGCTTTACGAGGGCCGCGGGCGCGGCGCGCGGGCTTAGAGCATCGGACCGAAAAGTGCGCAGCGGTTTTCGGATCAATCCGATGCGATCGGAAGACCGCTCAGCGCACGCGGGATTATCTAGCCCGCCGGCGATAGCGGCCTTCAATCCGGCTTTGCTTCGCTCTGCATAAAGACGCGGCTGGCGCGGACGTCGTCGGACGTGATGGTCATCAGATCGTTGAGGGTGACAAGACCCGTCTGTTCGAAGTGCCGGTTCGCCTGGCGCAGCCGCATCCGGTCGAGCGCATTGCGGATCGATCGGGCATTGGCGAAGTGGGGCTGCTTGCGCCGCGCGGCGATATAGTCGCGAAACGCCGCCGCGCCGCCGGCATCGAAATGATAGCTGAGCGATTTCAGCATCATTTCAGCGATGTCCATCAGTTCCGCATCGGTGTAGTCGGGGAAGTCGATGTGATGGGCGATGCGCGAGCGAAAACCCGGATTGGCGCGGAAGAACTTGTCCATCCGGTCGGCATAGCCGGCGAAGATCACGACGAGATCGTCGCGCTGGTTCTCCATCACCTGCAGCAGGATTTCGATCGCCTCCTGGCCGTAGTCGCGCTCGTTCTCCGGCCGATAGAGGTAATAGGCCTCGTCGATGAAGAGCACACCGCCCATCGCCTTCTTCAGCACCTCTTTCGTCTTGGGCGCCGTGTGGCCGATATATTGGCCGACGAGATCGTCGCGGGTGACGGAGACGAGATGGCCGCGACGGATATAGCCCAGCTTGTGCAGGATCTCCGCCATGCGCAGCGCGACCGTGGTCTTGCCGGTGCCGGGATTGCCGGTGAAGCTCATATGCAGCGTCGGCGTTTCGGACGTGAGGCCCATCCGGCGGCGGACGCGGTCGACGACGAGCAAGGCGGCGATCTGGCGGATGCGCGTCTTGACCGGGACGAGGCCGACGAGCTCGCGGTCGAGTTCGTCGAGCACTTCGGCGACCTGCGTTTCGGCGAGCTCCTTATGCAGGTCGATCGCGATCGGCGTCGTCTCGGTGGTGAGCGGCTCTGTCATGCTCCGCTACGCGCCCGCCAGTGGCCGCGCCTGCAGTGTATATTGGATCGCCTGGCCGCCAAGTTCGTTGCGGATCAGGATGAAGCCCGGCTCTTCCGCCGGCCGGCCGACCATGAAGGAGATGCGCACGCTCTCCCAGCCGTGGGTGCTGTCGAAGCCGGACAAGCGGATATATTTGCGCCCGCCATGCACTTTGCGGCAGGCATCGAGCTCGAGCATGATGGCGGCGGCGTCTTTGACGTCGAACATCGGCAGGCCCCACATCTCCCAATAGGTGTTGCGGGGATGCGGATCGTCGGTGAATTCGATGTTCACCGCCCAGCCCTTGTCGATGCAATATTGCACTTGGGTGCGGATTTGCGCATCGGTCAAATCCGGCAGGAACGAGAAGCAGCCTTGGGTCACGCGCATCGGGCTCTCCTATTGGGCTGCGGTCGCGGTCGGCACGAAATCGGGCGTGTCGGTCGAGGAATAATCGAAGGTCACATCCTTCCAGGTGTCGAGCGCTTGGCGTAGCGGCAGGCAGTTCTTCGCCGCTTCTTCGAGGATCTGCGGACCTTCGGCGTGGGTATCGCGGCCGGCATTGCGGGCGAAGATGATCGCCTCGAGCGCGACGCGATTGGCGGTGGCGCCGGCCTCGATGCCCATCGGATGGCCGATCGTGCCGCCGCCGAACTGCAACACGCAATCCTCGCCGAGAAGATCGATCAATTGGTGCATCTGGCCGGCGTGAATGCCGCCCGAGGCGACGGGCATCAGTTTGTTGAGCGAGGCCCAATGCTGATCGAAGAAAATGCCGTGTTCGAGCGCCACCGGATTATAATCCTCGCGGCAGATGTCGTAATAGCCGCGCACATTGTTCGGATCGCCTTCGAGCTTGCCGACGACGGTGCCGGCGTGGATGTGATCGACGCCGGCCAGCCGCATCCATTTGGCGATGACGCGGAAGGAAACGCCATGCGACTTCTGCCGCGTATAGGTCGAATGGCCGGCGCGATGCAGATGTAGGATCGTGTCGTTCTTGCGCGCCCATTTGGCCATCGACTGGATCGCCGTATAGCCGACGACGAGATCGATCATGATGATGACCGAGCCGAGGTCCTTGGCGAATTCGGCGCGCTCGTACATGTCTTCCATCGTCGCCGCCGTGACATTGAGATAAGTGCCCTTCACCTCGCCCGTCGCCGCCTCGGCTTTGGCCACCGCCTCCATGCAATAGAGAAAACGATCCCGCCAATGCATGAAGGGCTGCGAATTGATGTTTTCGTCGTCCTTGGTGAAGTCGAGGCCGCCTTTCAGCGCCTCATAGACGACGCGGCCGTAATTGCGGCCGGAGAGGCCGAGCTTGGGTTTCACCGTCGCGCCGAGCAGCGGGCGGCCGAATTTGTCCAGCCGCTCGCGTTCGACGACGATGCCGGTTGCCGGGCCTTGGAAGGTCTTCACATAGGCGACGGGGAACCGCATGTCCTCGAGCCGCAACGCCTTCAACGGCTTGAAGCCGAAGACATTGCCGATGATCGAAGCGGAGAGATTGGCGATCGAGCCCGGCTCGAAGAGATCGAGATCATAGGCGATGAAGGCGAAATAGGAGCCGGGCGCATTCGGCACCGGATCGACGCGATAGCATTTGGCGCGATATTTCTCGCAGGCCGTCAGCCGATCGGTCCAAACCACGGTCCAGGTTGCTGTCGAGGATTCGCCGGCGACGGCGGCTGCCGCCTCGATCGGGTCGACGCCGTCCTGCGGCGTGACGCGGAAGACGGCGAGAATGTCGGTGTCCTTCGGCTCATAATCGGGCTGCCAATAGCCCATCTCGCGATATTCCATCACGCCGGCCGAATAGCGGCTGCGCTTTTCTCCGGCGGGCGATTTCTTGTCGAGCATGATCGCGACTCCTCAAAGCTGTTGGCGCCCCCGTGAACGCAAAGCCCTCAACTGACGGTTCCATGGCCGGCGGCGGCATGGGCCGCGTTGACGATGGCCTCGACCGTGATGCCGAAATGCTTGTAGAGATCGGCAGCCGGCGCGCTGGCGCCGAAATCCGTCATGCCGATGAAGTAATCTTCCGGCGCGAGCACAGCGCCCCATCCCTGGCGCAAGGCTGCCTCGATGCCGATGCGCGGCGCCTGGCCGAGCACGCCGGCGCGATAGGCAGGCGCCTGCTCGGCAAAAAGCTCAAAGCAGGGGATCGAGACGACTGCGGCCTTGATGTTCTCTTTGGCGAGTTCGTCCGCCGCGGCGACGGCGAGCGACACTTCCGAGCCGGAGGCGATGAGCGTCACGTCGCGCTCGCCCACCGCCTCGCGGAGCACATAGGCGCCCAAAGCCGAACGGTTCTCGGCGATGTGCTCCTTGCGCACGACCGGTAGATTCTGCCGCGACAGAGCGAGAACCGAGGGCGCGTGCTTGAGGTTCAGAGCCAGCTCCCAGACTTCGGCCGTCTCGATTGCATCCGCCGGGCGAAAGACATGCAGATGCGGAATCGCGCGCAGGGCGGCGAGCGTCTCGACCGGCTGATGCGTCGGGCCGTCCTCGCCGAGGCCGATCGAATCATGCGTCAGCACATATATGACGCGCTGATGCATCAAGGCGGATAGCCGGATCGCCGGGCGGGCATAATCGGCGAAGACCAGGAAGGTGCCGCCGTAGGGGATGAAGCCGCCATGCAGCGCGAGGCCGTTCAGGGCCGCCGCCATGCCGAACTCGCGGATGCCGTAATGGATATAGCGGCCGGAAAAGTCGAGCGGCGTCACCGCGTCCATGCCGGCCGCTTTGGTGTTGTTCGAGCCGGTGAGATCAGCCGAGCCGCCAAGCAGGTTCGGCTGAATCTTGGCGAGGGCGTCGAGCACTTTCTGCGAGGAGACGCGCGTCGCCTGCGCCGCATTGGCGCCGCTCGCCGTTTTTTTGAAGGCGGCGATCGTTTCCGCCAGCGCCGGGCTCAAGGCTTCGGCGATATCTTGATCAAAGCGTGCCGCGGCCTCGCCGTCGCGCCTTGCCAACCAGGCCTCGCGCGCCTTTGCGCCGCGTGTCCCGGCCGAGCGCCAGGCGGTGAGGATCGGCTCCGGCACGTCGAAGGGCGGCGCCGTCCAGCCGAGCTTTTCGCGCGCCGCCGCAATTTCGGCCGCACCGAGCGCCGCACCGTGGACGCCATGCGTGCCGGCCTTGGTCGGCGCGCCGAAGCCGATCAAAGTCTTGCAGGCGATCAGCACCGGTCTGTCGGAGCGTTGCGCCTTCTCGAGCGCCGCCGTGATGGCTTGCGGATCATGGCCGTCGATGTGCCAGGCGTCCCAGCCCGCGGCCTTGAAACGCGCCACCTGGTCGGTCGAATCGGCGAGGCTGACGGCGCCGTCGATGGTGATGCTGTTGTCGTCCCAGAGCACGACGAGCTTGGCGAGCTTCAAATGTCCTGCGAGCGTGATCGCCTCGTGGCTGACGCCCTCCATCAGGCAGCCGTCGCCGGCGATGACATAAGTGTGATGATCGACGAGATCGCTGCCGTAGCGGGCGGCGAGCAATTTCTCGGCGATCGCCATGCCGACGGCCATGGCGAGGCCTTGGCCGAGCGGGCCCGTCGTCGTCTCGACGCCGGGGGTATGGCCATATTCGGGATGGCCGGGCGTCTTCGAGCCGAGCTGGCGGAAGTTCTTGATCTCCTCGATCGTCATCTCCGGATAGCCGGTGAGGTAGAGCAGCGCATAGAGCAGCATCGAGCCGTGGCCGGCGGAGAGCACGAAACGGTCGCGGTCGGGCCATTTCGGATCGG
>JAJXZN010000038.1 GCA_021780015.1 Pseudomonadota bacterium | reverse complement strand
TTCTCATCAACCTCATCGACAACGCCAATAAATACGCGCCGGGCCGCATTCTCGTGGCGACCGGCGAAGCGGACGGAATGCTGACCTTGACGGTGCGTGATTTCGGCCGCGGCCTCGATCCGGCTGCGCAGGCGAAATTGACGGCGCTGGTGCAGCCGGGCGGCGGCGCCAAGGATGGTTTCGGCCTCGGTCTCGTCGTGGTGCGCGAACTTGCCGAGTCAAACGGTGGGCGCGTAACAATCGAGAATGCCGATCCCGGGCTGCGCGTGACAGCGACGATGAAGATCAAGGAATCGGCGAAGGAGGCCCCATGTCCATCTTGATCGCCGAGGACGATCAGCATCTGCGCGACGGCATCGTCGACCTTCTGACGCTCGAAGGTTTCACCTGCCGCGTTGCCGGCGACGGCGCCAAGGCGCTGGCTTTGTTCCGCGAGGAAAAGCCGGAGATCTGCGTCTTCGACGTGATGATGCCGGTGATGGACGGGCTGAGCCTGCTGCGCCACGTGCGCAAGCTCGATGCGGCCGTGCCAATCCTGCTCCTGTCCGCGCGCGGTGAAGAGGGCGATCGCGTGGGGGGGCTCGAAATCGGCGCGGACGATTATATCGCCAAGCCCTTCAGCGCCCGCGAACTCGTGGCGCGCATCAAGGCGGCGCTGCGGCGGACCAAGGCGCAGACGCCCGCGCAGGATGGCGAAGGCCGCATCCATATGGGCGATATCGTCATCGACCCGAAAGCCATGCGCGCCTTCCGCGGCGATCAGAAGATCGATCTGACCAATCGCGAAGTGGCGATTCTCGCCGCGCTCTATGAACGGCGCGGCCAAGCCGTCTCGCGCGACGAATTGTTCGATCTCGCCTGGGGCCGCGATTATATGCCGAACAGCCGCGCGCTCGACCAATATGTCTCGGCCTTGCGCAAGAAGATCGAGATCGATCCGGCGGCGCCGCGCATCATTCGCACGGTGCATGGCGTCGGCTACCGCCACGACGTCGACGAGGCCTGAACCGCGGATGGAGTGGCACGACGAGGGACTGATCCTCGGCCTCAAAAAGCACGGCGAAACGAGTGTCATCCTCGAAGCGATGACGCCGGCGCATGGGCGCCATCTCGGACTGGTGCGGGGCGGCCGTTCGAAGCGCTGGCAGCCGCTTTTGCAGCCGGGCAATAGCGTCGAACTCGTCTGGCGCGCCCGGCTCGACGAACATCTGGGCCTTTATGCCGTCGAAGTGACCAAGCCGCGTGCCGGGCAAGTAATGACGAGCGCCCTGGCGCTGCATGGCCTCAATCATCTCGCCGCTTTGCTGCGGCTGCTCGCCGAGCGCGATCCGCATCCGGCGCTCTACGAGACGGCTTTACTGATCGCCGATCATCTCGGCGATGCTCGCGTCACTCCGGCGGCGCTGGTGCGCTTTGAGCTCGCGATCCTTGCCGAACTCGGCTTCGGCCTCGATCTGTCTTGTTGCGCGGCGAGCGGGGTGCGGGACGACCTGATCTATGTGTCGCCGAAGAGCGGCCGCGCCGTCTCGCGGCTCTCCGGCATCGCCTATCAGGATCGCTTGCTGGCCTTGCCGGATTTCCTGCGCGACGCCAATGCCGAGGCCGATGCGGAGGCAATCGCGCAAGGCTTCCGGCTCACGGGGTATTTTCTGGAGCGCGATATTTTTGCGCCGCGCGGCGTCCGAATGCCGGACGCGCGGCACGCCTATCTGGCCGAGCTCAGCCGATTGCGCTGAAGGCCTATTCCACGCTCGCACAGACGTGGCGGGCGATCTTGCGGCTCACACCATAGCCTTCATCGAGCGCGAATTCCTCGATATGGCAGCCGGAGGAAACGCCCGGCTGCGCCTCGCGGGCGGCCAAGCCACCACCGGCCGGCGCGCCGATCAAAGCCACCGCGAAAATCGCCGCGCCAATGACCACACCCAGGAACAGAACGATTTTTCCGATCACGCTCTTGTCACCCGAAGCCCAAGCCTTCATTACACCGCGCATGCGGCCGAACCACAGTGCGCCGACGCACCCGCCAACGCGAATCGCGGCCCCCTTTTAAGGGGGCCGCCGCCCGTGCGGCTAGTGCAGCAAGGCAACAGCGCCCGCCTTCGTACGGCCAAGCAATTTGCGACGACTCAATTTGCGGCGACTCAATTCATCCTCTAGACCATCGGTCCCGCCTCTGAGGGCGGGCCGGGCAGACCCTAAAAGGCAATCGCATGGCCAAAAATGTCGCTCCGCCCCCGGCGCGCGAGCCTGAACCCGTCAATCTGCGCGAAGCGCTCGAAGAGCGCTATCTCGCCTATGCGCTCTCGACCATTATGGGCCGGGCGCTGCCCGATGCGCGCGACGGGTTGAAGCCGGTGCACCGGCGCATCCTTTACGGGATGCGTATCCTGCGCCTCGACCCCGGCACCGCCTTCAAGAAATGCGCGAAAATCGTCGGCGACGTGATGGGCTCGTTTCATCCGCACGGCGACCAGGCGATCTATGAGGCGCTGGTGCGCCTTGCGCAGGATTTTTCCTCGCGCTATCCGCTGGTCGACGGGCAGGGCAATTTCGGCAATATCGACGGCGATGGCGCCGCCGCCTACCGCTACACCGAAGCGCGGATGACGGAAGTCGCGCGGCTTTTGCTCGAAGGCATCAGCGAGGATGCGGTCGATTTCCGCGACAATTACTCGGGTGACCAGACCGAACCGGTCGTACTGCCGGCGGCCTTTCCCAATCTGCTCGCCAACGGCTCGCAGGGCATTGCGGTCGGCATGGCAACATCCATTCCGCCGCACAATGTCGCCGAGCTTTGCGACGCCTGCCTGCATCTCATTGCGCACAAGACTGCGAGCGATGCAGACCTGATGAAATTAGTGCCGGGACCGGATTTCCCGACCGGCGGCATTATCGTCGATTCGAAAGAACAGATCGCCGAGACTTATCGCACCGGCCGCGGCTCCTTCCGGGTACGCGCCAAATGGGCGCGCGAAGAGGGCGGCCGCGGCACTTACAACATCGTGGTCACCGAAATCCCTTACATGGTCCAGAAGTCGCGGCTGATCGAAAAGATCGCCGAGCTTCTGGCCGAGAAAAAGCTGCCGCTCGTTGCCGATATCCGCGATGAATCGGCGGAGGATGTACGCATCGTCATCGAGCCGCGTTCGCGCACCATCGATGCGGAACTGATGATGGAACAGCTCTTCAAGACGACCGAGCTTGAGAGCCGCTTCCCGATGAATATGAACGTGCTCGTCGACGGCGTCGTGCCGCGCGTCGTTTCGCTGAAAGAAGCGTTGCGGCAATGGCTCGACCATCGCCGGGTTGTGCTGCAGCGGCGTTCGCGCTTCCGGCTCACCGAAATCGCGCACCGGCTCGAAGTCTTGGCCGGCATGCGCATCGTCTTCCTCAACCTCGACGAGGTGATCCGCATCATCCGCGAGGAAGACGAGCCGAAGACGGCGCTGATCGCGGCTTTCGAACTGACCGAAGTTCAGGCCAATTACATTCTCGATACAAGGCTGCGCAGCCTGCGCCGGCTTGAAGAGATGGAACTGCGCCGCGAGTTCGACGAGCTCACCAAGGAGAAAGACGACATCGACAAATTGCTCGCCGACGAAGCCAAGCAATGGAAGGTCATCGGCGTCGAGCTGCGCGATCTGAAAAAGAAATTCGGCCAGGATACGCCGCTTGGCAAACGCCGCACGCAATTTGCCGAAGCGCCCGAGCTCGGCGATGTCGATCTCGCAGCGGCGATGATCGAGCGCGAGCCGATCACCGTCGTCGTATCCGAAAAGGGCTGGATCCGCGCACTCAAGGGCCATGTCGAGGATTTGTCGGGCTTGCAGTTCAAGGGCGACGACCGGCTGAAGCAGAGTTTCTTCACCGAGACGACAGAAAAGATTCTCGTCTTCGCCACCGACGGCCGCATCTTCACGCTTGAGGCTTCGAAATTGCCCGGCGGACGCGGGCAGGGCGAGCCATTGCGGCTCATGGCCGACATCGGCGAGGGCGAGGATATCGTCTCGGTCTTCCCCTATGTCGCAGGTGAAAAGATGCTGGTCGCGTCGAGCGACGGGCGCGGCTTCATCGCGCCCTGCGACGACATGGTCGGCGGCACGCGCAAGGGCAAGATTCTCCTCAATCGCGATCTGCCGGCGGAGGCCTCGATCGTCACGCCGGCAGCCGGCGATTATGTCGCCGTCATCGGCCAGAACCGCAAACTGCTCGTCTTTTCCGCCGAGCAAATGCCTGAAATGACGCGCGGCAAGGGGGTAAGGCTGCAACGCTATCGGGAAGGCGGCATTTCCGATGCCAAGGTCTTCAGCAAATCCGAAGGCCTGACCTGGCGGGATTCCGCCGGCCGTACCTTCACCGTGGCAATGCGCGACTTGCGCGACTGGATCGGCAATCGCGCCGAAGCCGGACGCCTGCCGCCCAAGGGCTTTCCCAAGAACAACAAGTTTAGCTGAGGCGGGACAGTCCGGGGCAAGCTCTCGGTCCTAGACCTTCAAGGCGCACAGAGGCGCAAGGAGGTCTCATGCAGATCGAACTGCCGGAAGCATCAGCGATCAGCGCGGCGCTGACGACATGGCGTGCCGCCAATTCGCTTCTCGATCGCCTGTGTGTCCGCTATGCGCAGCCACAGGACGCGCTGCGGCATCTGGGTCTGACCCTCCTTACCCAGGGGCAGGTCGATCCGGCGCTCGGCTTTCTCAAAGCCGCGCTGGCCTTGGCGCCGCAGGACACGGTCCTCTGGAACGAACTCGCTGGGGCCTTCTATCGGACCGGCCAGCAGGCGGAAGCCTGTGCCGCGCAGCGCGCCTCGCTGGCTCTCGACACGGCACAGCCGCAAGCCTGGCTGCTGCTCGCCGCGATCGAAAGCAATCTCGGTGACGATACGGCGGCGGAATCGCATTATCTCACCGCGCTCGCGCTCGATCCGCATCTGGCCGAAGCGGCCTTCGGCCTCGGCGTGATCGCGTTTCAGCGCCGCCGTTTTACCGATGCGGTGAAGTGGCTGCGCCAATCCATTGCCGACGGCGGACATAACATGGGCCTTTACGTCTGCCTCGCGCAGGCGCTCTTTCTGCTCGGTGATTTTGCCCAGGCTCTCATCGCTTTGCAGACGGCGGCAAGCTTTCCCGCTTGCGACGGCATCGTCATCGAGAAACTGGCCCAATTGCGGCTCATCGAAACCTGCATACGCGAGGGCGCCGAACCGGCGCTCGCGGTCTATCGCGAGGTGGCGGGACCGCATGCACGCGACATCGATAAAGTCGCGACGATCGCCTTTCAATTCCTCAGCGGCTTTGGCTATGGCGAGGCGGCGATCAAGCTCGGTCAATGGCGGCTTGCCCGCAATCCGGACGATGCAACGCTGCGCTATCTGCTTGCGGCGCTGCGCAGCGAGCCCTTGGCCCGCGCGCCGGACGATTACCTCGTTGCTCATTTCGATGGTTTCGCGGACACGTTCGAATCGAAGCTCGTCGGCAGCCTTGCCTATCGCGTACCGGAAAAGCTGCATGCCCTGCTGGCAAAGACCGGCCGCCACTTCGGCGCGATCCTCGATCTCGGCTGCGGCACCGGGCTTTGTGCGCCGTTTCTGAAACAGATGGGCGATCGCCTGACGGGTGTCGATCTTTCCCGGCGGATGCTGGAAAAGGCCGGCGCGCGGGCGATTTACGATGATCTGGTCGAGGCGGAAGCCGGCGATTTCCTCGATCACGCCAAGGCGCGGTTCGATCTCGTCGTGGCCTCCGATTCCATTATTTATTTCGGCGATCTCACGGCAATTTTTGAGAAAATTGCGCGGGTGCTCGAACCGGGTGGGCTGTTCGCGTTCAATACCGAAGCGGCAGAGGCGGGCTTCCACGTTCGGCCATCGGGCCGTTTCGCGCATGCGGCGAGCTATGTCGAGACCGTCGCAGCGCGGGATTTTACGGTGGTCGAAATGCAGACGGCCGTGTTGCGCCTGGAGGCGGCGCAGCCGCTCGACGGCGTTCTGGTTCTCTTGCAGCGGCGTTAGAAAAGCGGGGGCCAGACACGCTTTCAGTCTTTTCGCGGCGCGCCGGATTCCGCGCCGTGCTAGCCGACCCGCTGCCAGCCGTCCATGCCGAGCCGCTCCTGCGGCAGGAAGCGCGCTTTATAGGCCATTTTCTTCGAGCCCTCGACCCAATAGCCGAGATAGACATGCGGCAGGCCGAGCCGGCGCGCACGCTCGATATGATCGAGGATGATATAGGTGCCGAGCGAACGCTTCTCTTCCTCGGGCTCGTAGAAGGAATAGACCATCGACAGCCCGTCGGCGAGGACGTCGGTCAGGCAGACGCCAAGGAGCGGGTTGTTCTCGTCCGGATTGATCAGCCGATATTCGATCAGCCGGCTTTCGACATGGCTGTCCTCG
>JAJXZN010000147.1 GCA_021780015.1 Pseudomonadota bacterium | reverse complement strand
GTCCGCCAAGGCCGCCGCCCGGCAGCCAGCTTCGCAGGCGCGCCTGTGCGCGGCGCAGCCAGTCCTCGAAATCGACCGGATTGGGCCGCGGCGGCTGGCCCCAGGGACCCGGATTGTCGGGCTTCCAAGAGCCGCCGCCCTTGCCGTCATTGCTCCAAGGCATTCAAAATATCCTCGATGCCGCGCATCTCTTAGTCGGCTTTGCGCGCCGGCGAAAGGGATTAGGAGCGGATATAATCCACGAACGCATAACCCGCATCCCCGTCCTGTTCGGCCGCATGATCTTCACGGCAGATTTCGCGCCAATGTGACCAATCGAGAGGCGGAAAGAAGGCATCGCCCTCGGGCCTGCAATGAACATAGGTTACATGAAGCCGGTCCAGCCGGTCGATGACGGCTGCGTAGATCTCGCCGCCGCCGGCGATGACGATCTCCGCCGCGCCCAAGGCCTTGGCGCGAATCTCCGCCAGCGCCAGAGCGGTGTCGATATCGGAGGCCGTATAGACTCCGGCCGGTGGTTTAAAGCTTGGATCGCGCGTGACGACGATCGTTTCGCGGCCTGGCAACGCCCGGCCGAGCGAGGCAAAGGTCTTGCGGCCCATGATGAGCGGCTTGCCGAGCGTCAGCGCGCGAAAGCGCTTGAGATCGGCAGAAATATGCCAAGGCAGCGCATTGCCGCGGCCAATGACGCCGTTGTCGGCGACGGCGACAATTGCGACGAGCGGCAGGCTCATGCAAGCGCGCCGGCAAATTTTGCGGCACCTTCACGGCTAAAGGCAAAGTTTAACCCCGCGTCGCCGCGCGTCGCGGGGCCGAAACGTGTTGGAGCGTCCGGCGCCATGGCGCCGTTTAGCGCACAGAAGCGCACTTAACGCAACTATTGACTGCGCCGGCCGTAAGAGACGGCATAGGCGCCGTCGCGCACGTCGATGAGCGGATCGTCGGATTCCTCGATGCCGGAGGTGAGCGCGCCGGGCAGGAACAGGAGCTTCTTTTGCTCAGCGAGGCTGTCGGCGTCGATCTTATCGATCGTCAGCACGCCGAGATCGACGACTTTGCGATTGGCGGGCCACGGAATCGTTGGATCCTTTGTGACATCGCCCGGCGCCGCAAGCTGCGCTTCGAGATGGAAAGTCACGGGGGCTTTGGCGACGCGCGTGGCAATCTCGTCGAAGAGATAGTTCGGCGACTTCTTCGCCGCCTCCTCCTTGCTGATGAGAACGAGTTTCTCCGGCGCGGCGATATAGCGGAACGCTTGTTTCTTGCCGCTCTTGTCGACGAAGACGAACGCATCGACACCGTTATATTGCTCGTCGGCAAAACTATCGGGCTGTTGCTGGTCGCCCAAGGCCAACGGTGCGCGCGGATGCGTCTTGAAGAAAAGATCGAGCTTCGTCGGCTTCGGCGCGCCGGGCGGACTTGCGGCAACGGCCAGCAACAGATCGCGGAAGTCCTCACCCGTCGCGACCGGAAAGAACTTCAACGAGTTGATGACGATATCCGTCTCGCTGCCGTCCTTCAGATGGAATTTGATGGCGAGCCCATGCGGCATGGCCAAGCGCGACCCGTCGGGGACGGTCGGCACGCCGCCGCTATCGGAAAAACGGATCGTCACCGGAATCGCATCGCCGGTGAAGATCGCCGCCTTGCTGAGTGTCGCCGCCTGCGGCGAAGCCTTGAACGTGCCTTGGCCGACAATGCCCTTGGCATGATTGGCGCGAAAGCCCGGATGTACGCCAGAAACTTTGTTCAAGGCGTTGACGATGTCTTCCGGCAGGGATTGCGCCCCGGCAAAGCCGCAACCGAAGTTGAAAAGCAACGCCAGGCCGGCGGAGAACGCAGCACTTTTTCGCAACATGATTCCACTCTTTCAACATCGGCGCGAATCTTCGTGCCGAAGAACAAGATGCGTAACGAAAGCTAAACGAGGATTGCGAAACCTACTAGAACAATTCGCCGTCAAAACCATGCGCGCAAAGCGGCGACAACTCATGCGGCATAGTGCCTCGATGACAAAGATGTCATAATGAACCGGGGCCGCAATGAAACGATGCGGCAGCGATGTTCGAGGTATCGCCGCTGTCGATTAAAATCGTGCGGATCGAGCCTTGCCCCGTCAAATCGGCATATCAGACATCTCTTATTCCAACTTCCGCATCGGCCTTCGAATGACCGAGATGAGGGCACCGGAATGCAACGCTGACGAAATCGGCGCGCTGCCGACAGGAGCTTCAATGCGATGACCCGCAATCCGCTGCTCGACCGTATCGGCCTCGATCTGCCGATCATTCAAGCACCGATGGCCGGCATATCGCCGCCGGCCATGGCGGCAGCCGTCAGCGGCGCGGGGGGGCTTGGCTCGATCGGTGTCGGCGCGACGCATGCCGAAAGCGCCGGCGCGATGATCGCCGAGGTCCGCGCGCGCTCTAACGGGCCGCTGAACGTCAATGTCTTCTGCCACCGCCCGGCACGCCCCGACCCGCGACGCGAAAGCGCCTGGATCGCGCGTTTCGCGCCCGAATTCAAAAAATTCGAAGCCACGCCGCCCGCAGCTCTTGGCGAAATCTACCGCAGCTTCGTCGAAGACGACGCCATGCTCGCCGTTCTTCTCGACACGCGGCCGCAGGTGGTGAGCCTGCATTTCGGCCTGCCATCCGCGGCGCGGATCGGCGCATTGCAGGCGGCGGGAATTATTGTCTTCGCCTCCGCGACCAGCCTCGCCGAGGCACGCCAAGCCACTGCGGCCGGCGTCGATGCGATCATCGCCCAAGGCTATGAAGCCGGCGGCCATCGTGGCCTTTTCGATGCGGAGGGCGCCGACGACCGACTCGGCACCATGGCGCTGACGCGTCTGCTGGCGCGACAAATCGATCGGCCGATCATCGCCGCCGGCGGCATCATGGACGGCGCCGGAATTGCGGCAGCGCTGCACCTCGGCGCGGCGGCGGCGCAGCTTGGCACCGCATTCGTCGGTTGCGACGAGAGCCTCGCCGATGCCGGTTACCGCGCCGCGCTCTTCAGCGACGCCGCACATCATACCGTCATGACGCGCACCATTTCCGGCCGCCCCGCGCGCTGCCTCGCCAACCGCTTTACGCACCTCGGCGACATTGCCGCGACCGACATCCCCGATTATCCGATCGCCTACGATCTCGGCAAAGCGCTGCATAGCGCCGGCAAGTCCAAAGGCGAATTCGGTTTCGGCGCGCAATGGGCCGGTCAAGGCGCGCCCTTGGCGCGCGCCCTGCCGGCAGCAGATTTGGTCGCGACCCTCGCGGCGGAACTCGCACGCAGCTGATCCCGTCGGCACGTTGGAAGGAAGCGGAATGGATAAGAAGGTTGCCCCCCGCCAACAGCAACACGACATATCGGCGCGCCGCACACAATGGGCGATCCTCTCGGCGTTCTGCGCCAGCCTCGTGGGCATCGGTCTCGCGCGCTTCGCCTATACGCCGCTGCTGCCGGTGATCGTCAATGCGCATTGGTTCGGGGCGTCCGCAGCCGCTTATCTTGGCGCCGCCAATCTGGCGGGTTATCTCGCCGGCGCCCTGCTCGGCCGCCCGCTCGCGGCGCGGATGCCGGCCGCGACCGCGTTGAGGTTCATGATGGGCCTGGCGACCGCAGCTTTTTTCGCCTGCGCTTATCCCGTCTCGTTTCTTTGGTTCTTCGTCTGGCGGTTCATCGCCGGCCTCTCCGGCGGGGTGCTCACGGTGCTTGCCGCGCCGAGCGTCCTGCCGCATGTCGCGGCGGCGCGCCGTGGTCTTGCCGGCGGCCTTATCTTCGTCGGGGTCGGCGTCGGCATTGTCGCGTCCGGAACGCTGGTGCCGCTCCTGCTGCACCAAGGGCTCACCGCGACGTGGCTCGGGCTCGGCATTCTCTCGCTGGCGCTGACGCTTATCGCCTGGGGCGGCTGGCCGCAGGATCCAATACAGGCTGTAAGCGCGCCTGCGCACCAGCGACCGCATCGGGCCGCGACGCTGCGGGCACTTTATATCGAATATGCGCTCAACGCCGCGGGCCTTGTGCCGCACATGATTTTTCTCGTCGATTTCATCGCCCGCGGGCTCGGCCAAGGCCTCGCGACCGGCGCCGAATATTGGGTGCTTTTCGGATTGGGCGCGGCTGTCGGGCCGCTCGTCAGCGGACATCTCGCCGATCGCACCGGCTTCGGTCCCGCCTTACGGTTCGCCTATCTTGCGCAAGCCGGCGCCGTGATCTTGCCGGCGCTGGGGCTTGGCCCGCTATCGCTCGTCATTTCAAGCCTGGTCGTCGGCGCCTTTACACCGGGAATCGTGCCGCTCGTGCTGGGCCGCGTGCATGAATTGCTCGCGCATCACCCGAATGAGCAAAGAGCCGCCTGGAGCACGGCAACCGTCAGCTTCGCCGTGCTGCAAGCCGGCGCTGCCTATGGCCTCTCGTTCGTCTTTGCGCGCAGCGGCAGCTATCAGCTGCTTTTCGTGATCGGCAGCGCCGCTCTGCTGCTGGCGCTCACCATCGACCTCGTTACGGGACTCGCCGCCCGCGATGAACCGTAGAGGAATCTGCGCGCGCACGAAAATCGCGGCCGCCGAGGGATCTTCGCTTCGAACACAGGCGATTTGCGGCGCGCAAATCGCGGCTGCAATTCCTGACGTCAATGCGCCATCAGCAAAGGAATGTCGGAGCGCTCGATCATTTCGCGGGTCGTGCCACCTAAAACCCATTCGCGAAAACGGGAATGGCCATAGGCGCCCAGAACGATCAGGCCGGCTTTCATGCCGTGCGCTTCGTCCAGGAGAATGTCCGGCACCGACTTCTCCTTCGATTCCAAGATCGCGATCTCGACGCTCACGCCGTGACGGTGAAAGTAATCGACAATGACCGGAGCTTGGAATGTCCAATCCGGGTTGGCGATTGCAAGCCGCACGGTCTTGCTCGTCTTCAGGAACGGCAGCGCTTCATGGATGGCTCTCGCCGCCTCACGCGTCGGCTGCCAGGCGATCAAGACGTTTTCGAAATCCGGCGCGGGATGGCCGGTGTCAGGAATCAAATAAATCCCATGCCCCGATTCGAACATGACTGCCTCGACGAGGTCATCCCAATAGAGAGCGTATTCGTGCCGGTAGGGCGCGACCGCCACGAAAAGATCGGCCCATTGCGCTTCGGCGACGCACTGCGCGATAATCTGGCTTGCACCCACGTCGAGCCGCCGGATGGCGCTCGGAACCGGCAATTTGGCCAGTTTCTGCTCGATATCGGCGACGACTCGGTCGCCGTTTTTGCGCATCCGCTCCTCTCCCTCGATGACCGGCTCCATCGGTGCGAGACCCGACTGCACGGCCAGCACACAAGCATATTCTGGTAGAGGATTGGTGTAGAGCCCGATCAGCCGCGCGCCGTGAAGCGAGGCAATCTTCGTAGCATGCGCAAGCCGGACCGCGTCATTCGCGCTGCCGTCGAGATGCGCCATAATGTCCTTGAGCATCGCCATTCCTCTCCGCCATCCTTGGAAGGAGAGAGGAAGCCCTTTTGCGCCAAGGAACATTGATCCTGCTCAACCGCGGATCGGCCGCCTCAGTCTGCCGCCGGATAGCCGAGTTCGGCTAAGCCTTCCTCGAGATAATCGCCGAGCGCCGGAATGCCCATCAGATATCGCGAGGATCTTCTGCGATGCCGCTCGGCGGCCAGGGCTCGCGCCTCTTGCCATGTCGCACGATCGAAATCGCCGCGCCCGACCCAGGCCAAGGCTATGAGATCGACAATTTCGTCTTCGTCGAGACGGTCGATCCCGGCGCGCAATTCTTGCGCCGTCGCATCATTGGCGTAATCCTCGAGAATTTCAGCTTCGTTGTCATCGGTAGGATTTGAACCGGGATCCGGTTCGACCGGTGCAACTTTCGCGTCGAATTCGCGCGCCTTTTCGATGAGCCAGCGCACCGTATCGACGTTAATTGCGAGTTCGACCGGTTCTTGTTCGTCTTTGAGCATGACATCCTCATCCTGAAAATGCGTCCCGCGGATTGAACCGTGAACGGAAATGGAAATAGGTCAAGGCCGACGCTGCTCCATCGCCTCGCTTAGGCTTGTCGATTTCGGTCCGTGAGAAGGCTTTCGAGCCGGTCGAGAAACGGGCGCTGCGCCGCAAGAATTTTTTGCCGCGCCACGGACAGCGCGAACCAGGCCGCGCGATCGACTTCCGGAAAGGCCCGCAGGCGTCCGCTGCGCGGCGGCCACTCGATCTCAAAGTGATCGCTTGTGATCGCGGCAGGATCGAGATCGCCGGCCGCTGCAAAAGCCTCGACCCATTTCCCGCCGGCTTGCCGAACGGCGCCGAGCGGCTCAAGCGGCCCGGGCGGCGGCACGCCGAGTTCCTCGGCAAATTCGCGCCGCGCTGCCGCAGCGAGATCTTCCCCGGCCTCGACCTCGCCCTTCGG
>JAJXZN010000108.1 GCA_021780015.1 Pseudomonadota bacterium | reverse complement strand
AGAGCGTTTCCTCAACGAAGTCGATTCGGCGATCGTGATCCACAACGCCTCGACCCAATTCGCCGACGGCGGCGAATTCGGCTTTGGCGGCGAGATCGGCATCGCCACCGGGCGCATGCATGCGCGCGGCCCCGTGGGCCTCGATCAGTTGACGACCTTCAAATATCGCGTCCCCGGCAACGGCCAGATCCGGCCCTGAGCGTTAGGCCGTGAGAGCCTTTGCCGCCCTGCCGCCGCACGCCCCCGGCCTCAAGATCGGGCTGTTCGGCGGCAGCTTCAATCCGGTGCATGAGGGGCACCGCGCCGCCAGTCTCCTCGCCTTGCGGCGGCTGGGCCTCGATCGCGTCTGGTGGCTGGTCAGTCCCGGCAATCCCTTGAAAGATACGCGCGACCTGCCGGCGCTCGACCTGCGCATGGCGGCGGCCGAGACATTCGCGCATGACGCGCGCATCGTCGTGACCGGCTTCGAGGCGGTGATCGGCGCGCGCTATACCTATCAGACGATTCTCTATCTCAAGACCCGCTGCCGCGGCGTGCATTTCGTCTGGATCATGGGGGCGGACAATCTCATGAGCTTCGAGCGCTGGAAACACTGGCGCACCATCGCCGCCAATGTGCCGATCGCCATCATCGATCGGCCCGGTTCGACGCTATCGGCAACGCATACGAGCGCTGCCCTGGCCCTCGGCCGTCATCGCTACGATGAGAGCGATGGGTTGATCTTTCCGCTGGTGCGGCCGCCGGCGCTCATCTTCCTGCACGGCCCGCGCTCGGAATTGTCGTCGACGGCACTGCGCGGCGAAGCGCGCTAGGTTCAGATATATTGCGCGAAAAATTCGAGCGTCCGCTGCCGCGCGAGCGTCGCGCTCGCCGGATCGTAGGAGGGACGGTCCGTGCAATTGAAGCCGTGATCGGCGGGATAGATATGAATCGTGATGTCGGGATGGGCGCGGCGGATTTTCTCGACGTCGGCAAGCGGAATGCTTTTGTCCCGGTCGCCGAAATGCAGCATGACCGGACAGCGCAATTGCTCCGGCGGCAAAGCCGCAATGCCGGAACCGTAATAGCCGACCGCCGCCGCCAGGCCCTCGACGTGCTGCGCGGCGGCGAAGGCAAGCGTGCCGCCCCAGCAATAGCCGACGATGCCGACCCGCCCCGCGGGCTTCGCCGCTTCGACCGCGGCGGCTATGTCGGCGAGCGATTGCTCCAATTTGACCTTGGCGCGAATCGCGACACCCCTGGCCGCATCCTCGCCGCTATAGCCCAGTTCGACATCGGGCTCGGCGCGATCGAAAAGCGCCGGCGCAATCACATGATAGCCTTGCGTGGCGAAATCGTCGGCAACATTGCGGATATGCCGGTTGACGCCGAAAATCTCCTGCAGGACGACGAGGCCGCCGCGCGTTTCGCCGGCAGGAACGGCCTCGTAGGCGCCGATCGTCACTCCGTCCTTGGCGGTCAATTTAATCAGCTTGCCCATGTCGGTCGTCCCATTTCTCGATGTCGTCGTGCGCGATCGTCGCCGCCGCCTCGGCAACCGGGCGCCCGCCCAGCACCAAGCCCGGCGCAATCTCGGCCAATGGGACGAGAACGAAAGCGCGGTTGAACAGTTCCTTATGCGGCAGAACGAGCGCCTCCGACACAAGCGATTGCGTGCCGTAGAACAAAATGTCGATATCGATCAGCCGCGGCCCCCAGCGCACGGTTTTCGTGCGGCCCATTTCGGTCTCGATTTTTTTCACCGCCGCGAGAAGATGTTCCGGGTCGAGTTCCGTGCGCGCGAGGGCAGCGGCATTGGCGAAAGGCGCCTGGTCCTTGTAACCCCACGGAGCTGTTCGATAGATCGATGAAACCTTAGTAATCTCGACCGCGCCGCTTTCGCGCAACAGGCGCAGGGCCTCGCCGATATGCGCGCGCGCATCGCCGATATTGCTGCCAAGGCCGAGACCGATCTCGGTCATGCTACGCATGCCGGACGGCGTTCGATCGCATCGAACACTTTGAATGCCGCGACATGTTCGGCGACATCATGCACACGGAAGACCGAGGCGCCGCGCGTCGCGGCAATGATGTTGGTCGCGATCGTACCGATCATGCGCTCATCGACCCCGGCGCCGAGGATCGGCGCGAACAAGCTCTTGCGCGAAACGCCGACGAGCAGCGGCAATGCGTAATCCCTGAAATGATCGAGGCCGCGCAACGCGATCAAATTCTGGTCCTTGGTTTTGCCGAAGCCGATGCCAGGATCGAGGATAAGATGGCGGCGCGGAATGCCGGCTTTTTCAGCGAGCGCAAGCGAGCGGTCGAAGAAACGGCGCATGTCGCTCAGAATATCGAGGGCCGGATCGACGCTGTCGCGATTGTGCATGATGACGGCAGCCGCGCCGCCTTCGGCGACGACATCGGGCATGGCCGGGTCGCGCTGCAAGCCCCAGACGTCGTTGACCACGGCGACGCCGTCGGCGATAGCGGCGCGCGCCACCGCTGCCTTCGAGGTATCGATCGAGACCGGCAAGGGCGTCGCCCGGACGATGTCGGCAAGCAGCGGCTTGAGCCGCGCGAGTTCCTCAGCCTCCGGCACCGGCACATGGCCGGGCCGCGTCGATTCGGCGCCCACGTCGAGGATGTCGGCGCCCTCTTCGGTGAGCTTGCGCGTTTGCGCCAAGGCGGCATCGTGCGACTGGAACTTCCCGCCGTCAGAAAAGGAATCCGGGGTGACATTCAGAATGCCCATGATCGCCGATCTCTCGGCGAGCAAGGCGAGGAATTGGTCGCGTTTCTGTTGCATCGCGCTTCAATAAGCGAGCCCGGCGCCGGCGTCGAGCCTCCGGCACCTTGCCCTCGCCCCGCGCGGGGCCTATTTCGACGGCGCCGCCGCCGATGGGCCCGCTGCCCCGCCCAAGTCCCAGACGCGCGCCGTCGTGTCGAAAGAGGCGGTCAGCACATGCTGCCCGTCCGGGCTGAATTTCGCCCGCACCACTTCGCCGCCCTGGCCGGCGAGAACCAGCAGCGAGGCGCCGGTCGCCGTATCCCAGATCCGGGCCGTCGAATCATAGGAGGCGGTCGCGATCTTCTTGTCGTCGGGGCTGAAGCTTGCCGACACGATCGCCCGATGATGGCCGAGGAGCGTGGCGAGCTTGGCGCCCGTCTTGGCGTCCCACAAGACGCCGGACTTGTCGGTCGAACCAGTCAAGATTTTCGTGCCGTCGTGGCTGAAGATGGCGAATTCCACCGCCCGCGTATGGCCGAGAAGCGCCTCGATGAGCGCGCCGGTGCGCGCGTTCCAGATGCGCGCCGTCTTGTCGCTCGAGGAGGTCGCAATCAGCTTTCCGTCGGGACTGTAGGTGACACCCGTGACAATGCCATTGTGGCCCGTCAGCGTATAAAGCGGCGTGCCGCTGTTGGCGTCCCAGACGCGGGCCGTGTGATCGGCGGAGCCGGTGACCACGCGCATGCCGTCCGGACTGAAGATCGCGTGCATGACGGCGCCGGTATGGCCGGTGAGCGTCGCGACGAGCGCGCCGGTCGAGGCGTCCCAGACCTTCGCTGTGTTGTCGCGCGAAGCGGTGACGACCAATTTGCCGTCGCGGCTGAATTCCGCGTCCTCGAGCGGATCGGTATGGCCCTTGAACGTCAAGAGCAGCTTGCCGGTCGCGACATCCCAGAGCTTTGCCGTCGCATCTTGCGCTGCGGTCAGCACATGCGCGCCGTCGGGACTGAAGCGCGCCGTCCGCACGCCCGCGGTATGGCCGCTCAGTGTTTGCAGCAGCACACCGCTGTCGGCATTCCAAATCCGCGCCGTCTTGTCGCTCGACGCCGTGACGATCTTTTTGCCGTCGGGACTGTATTCGGCATCGGTGAGATCGGCGGTATGGCCGACGAGCTGGATGAAGCGCAGCCGCGGCGACGGCGGCGGACCGGCCCAGCTTGACTCGATCGGCAATGCAACGCTCCAAGCCAACGCGCAGGCGCAGAGCGACAGGATCAGACCTAAAACTCCGGGCATTTTGAACGGCCCCCGTTGGCCGCCGACAGATTTTATACAGGCCATTGGCTTGGTCCTTTTTATGTGGGACCGCTTGGTCACCCCGCCCTCCACACCGATTAGGGCTTGGTGCAATTCGTCAGATCTTTCTTCTCGATCGAGAAAATCTTGCCTTCATCGACCTTGACGGACTTCGCCTGGCAGACGCTGCCGTCCTTGTAGGTCATGCGCGCATCGTAGGTCCCGGTCGGCACGCCCACGATCGCCAGACGCTCGTCGTCATCAACCGAATCGTCGCGATCGTTCTTGCACTGGTCGGGACCCCATTTGCCGGTGCCCGCCGGGGCCAGCTCGAATTTGACGATGGTGTCGCCGGTGATGTTCCAGAATTTCGTCTTCGGCGCCGCATCGGCGGACGCGATGCAGAGGCTGCCGATGCAGGCAAGGCTGAGGGCCGCCAGATAGGGCTTTGCCCACAATTTCGATGTCTGCCGCGGCATGTTTCCTCCCAATCTTCGTTTTATTGTTCACGCTAGGGCCGGATCGCCAAGCCCCAGGGCAAGCGGCCGACGGGCACCGATTTCGTCGGCCGCAGCGAGGCGACGTCGACGACCGTGATGTCATTGGTCTCGCCATTGGCCGAATAGAGTGTCGAACCGTCCGGACTCAGGGCCGTGTGCCATGGGCGCTGGCCGACCAGCACGTAATCGATGACGTTGTAATTCGATGTATCGACGACGGCGAGGCGGTTCGCCTTGCCCAGGGAGATGAAGGCGCGCTTGCCGTCCTTCGTGAACGTGATGCCGACCGGCGAGATCAGCTCGGGCCGGACGCCCGGAATGGCGAAATGGATGACATTCAGGATTTTGTAGGTCTTGGCATCGATGACCGAGACCGTGCCCCCGACCTCGGACGTCACCCAGACCTTGGATCCGTCGGCGGTAAACTCGGCATAACGCGGCCGCGAATCGACCAGGATATTGGCGAGCACCTTATAGGTCTTGGTATCG
Organism: Pseudomonadota bacterium; assembly: GCA_021780015.1. Taxonomy (GTDB): domain Bacteria; phylum Pseudomonadota; class Alphaproteobacteria; order Rhizobiales; family Beijerinckiaceae; genus Methylovirgula. The sequence goes on along the minus strand of JAJXZN010000108.1, from coordinate 1,444 downwards.
ATGAAATGCGCCATGCTGGTCGATTCGGACGTCGCGACGACGATGCGACCATCGGGGCTCACCGCCATACCTTCCGGCTCGACGCCGATCGGCACTTCCTCGATCGTATTGCCGGTCTTGAAGTCCATGATCGTGACAAGACTATCGTCCTCGTTGGCAACATAGAGAATCTTGCCGTCGGGTGAGATATTGAGAAGTTCCGGATCGGAGCCGGAATCGAACTTGCGCGTCACCTGGAACGTATTGGCGTCGATCATGGCGATCTGGCCATCATCGCCGAGGCAGACGACGATCGTCTTATGATCCGGCGTGATGATGATGCCGCGCGGGCGATGGCCGACGGCGATGGTCTTGACGACTTTCAGGCTGGCGCTGTCGACGACCGAAACCGTGTCGTCCTTCTCGTTCGAGACGAAGATCACATAGGCATTGGCCTCAGCCGCTGCGGCAATCGAAAACAAAAGAACAGCGACGCCGAAGAGAAGGATTTTGCGGAGTTTCGTCATCGCCTGCTTACGCCCTCACTTGAAATGGCATTTGCTTTCCGGCTGATCGAAGCCGAGCGTGTCGGTCAGATAATTCGGATTGAGGAAGCCTTCCTGCGGCGAGACCGAGACAAGATCGCGCGCGCTCGCCAGAATGATCGGCTGGCGCAATTGCAAATCCCATTTACGGAAATTCATCGTTTCGCCTTTGTAGCCGGCGACGCCGAAATGGTCCGACAAGAGGTAGGCGCGCAAAGGCGCCGGCTGAATGGTATTCGAGCGCAGGATTGCCTCGCCGAAGGCGCGGATGCCGAGCCAGGCGGAATAATCGCGTTCGGTCATGATCCGCCCGACTTCGCGCTCGAAACGATTCTGCAATTGCGTGCCGCCATATTCCTCGAATGAACGATGCCAAGCGACGGCGATCAAGCCCTGCGTGCCGACGACGGGGCGCGGATCCCAGGTGCGATAGGGCATGTATTCGCCGAAAACCTGGCTCTCGTCGGCGACGAAAGCCACGTCATAGGGCGGCGCATTCTGGGTGACGAGCGGCAATTGCTGCTGCACTTGTTGATGGCCGGTATCGGTGCGGCGCGAGCCGGCGGCGTAGGTATAGAAACGCTCGTCAACGACCTTCGCGCCGAATTTTCGCGCAGACTGCTTCACGTCATCGGCATAGGCGAGATCGGCCGGATGCTTGCCCGAGACGAGCAGCCAATTGGTCCAATGCTTCCAGACGAGATATTGCGCCAAGGCATCGGTGCGCATCGCCGTCTCGGGAAGGAAATGGAAGACGTTCGCGCGGCACTGCTCCTGCCGCAAACTGTCATCGATGGTGCGGATGTCGAAAATGATCGCATCCTTGGCCTCGGGCATGTCGGCCAGCGCGAGAAGGTCGTCCTTTTCGAGATCGGCGATGATGAGCTTATGAGTCGCCAGCGCGGCGCGTGCCTTGGCTT
>JAJXZN010000155.1 GCA_021780015.1 Pseudomonadota bacterium | reverse complement strand
CTTCGATCAGCGCTTCGGCCGCTTCGGCATAGGCCGCGCGCAATTCGTCGAAGGTCACGGCACGGAAGCCGGGGTCGTTGACGTCCGGCGAGATCGAGGCGGTGCGGTTCGTCGGGCCGATCGAACCGGCGACGAAGCGTCGGCGCCCGTCTTTCGCCATCGCCGCATCGGCGGCACGGCGGGCGAGGCGTGCCGCTTCGCAGTTCAATTCGGCGACCAACTCCTGCATGCCGTAATCGGCCTGGGCGATGCGGGTCGAGGAGAAAGTGTTGGTCGCGAGAATGTCCGCACCGGCCTCGGCATAGGCGAGGTGGATCGCCTCGATCGCATGCGGCTGCGTCAAGACCAAAAGGTCGTTGTTGCCGCGCAGGTCACTCGGCCAATCGGCAAAGCGCTTGCCGCGAAAGTCCGCTTCCGAAAATTTATGCGTCTGAATCATCGTGCCCATGGCGCCGTCGAGCACCAGGATGCGCTCCCTGGCGGCCGCACGAAGTTCATTCTCAATCTCGGACACAGGGACTTTGGGCATTCAGAGGTCTTTCGTCTCGGCTTTCGGCCGCAGGCCGATCAAGTGGCAGATCGCATAGACGAGATCCGCGCGGTTCATCGTGTAGAAATGGAAATGCTCGATGCCGGCGTCAACGAGGTCGAACACCTGCTCGGCCGCAATCGTCGCGGCGATCAGGCGGCGCGTCGTCGGATCGTCATCGAGCCCTTCGAAACGCTCGGCGAGCCAAGCCGGCACGCTGGCGCCGGCCCTTTCGGCGAACCGCGCCGTTTGGCGGAAGTTCTGCACCGGGACGATGCCGGGAATGATCGGGATATTGATGCCGCTGGCGCGGGCTTTGTCGAGGAAACGGAAATAGACCTCGTTCTCGAAGAAGAACTGGGTGATCGCCCGCGTCGCCCCGGCATCGATCTTGGCTTTCAGCGCGTCGATATCCTGATCGATCGAGGCGCTTTCGGGATGGCCCTCGGGATAGGTCGAGACGCTGATCTCGAAATCGGCGAGGCGTCTCAGCCCGGCGACCAGGGCGGTCGAACTGGCATAGCCTTCGGGATGCGGGTGGAACCGACCTGCGACGCCCCCCGGCGGATCGCCGCGCAAGGCCACGATATGGCGTACGCCGATCTCCCAATAGGAGCGGGCGATTTCATCGACCTCGGCGCAGGTTGCGCCGACGCAGGTGAGATGCGCGGCGGGCTTGATCGTGGTCTCGCGAACGATGCGGGCGACCGTGGCATGGGTGCGCTCGCGCGTCGAGCCGCCGGCGCCATAGGTCACCGAGACGAATTCCGGCGCCAGCGGCGCCAGCCGTTCGATCGAGGTCCACAGCGTCCGCTCCATCTCCTCCGTCTGCGGCGGGAAGAATTCGAAAGAGACGTTCATGCCCGTGCAGATGCGGCGGCTGGCGCGCGGCAGGGCAGCGGAAAAGTCGGCCAGAGCCATCAGGCAAACTCGCGATTGGTGAGCGGGACGGGGTCGGCGATGGTGCGGCGGTCGCGGCCGAGCCAAAGGGAGACGGTGAGCTTGCCGCCATCCTTCTTGCTCGGCACAAGATCGCGCCGTCCGATGACCTCCAGACCAGCCTCTTGCAGCAGGTCGGCGATCTCCTCGCCCGAGAAGCCGAGCCTGCGGTGCGCATGCGCCGTGCGCAGGCTTTCTTCTTCATGGGGGGCGAAATCGACGATCAGCAAACGCCCGGATGGGCGCAGGGCACGCGCGGCTTCGCGCACGGCACGGGCGGGATCGTCAAGATAGTGCAGCACTTGATGGACGATGACGAGGTCGTAGCCATCATGCTCGACCGGCAGGGCATAGATGTCGCCCTGGCGGAGCTGGACATTGCGCAGCCCGGCCTTCTCGATCCGGGCGCGGGCGAGGGCGAGCATCTGCGGCGACTGGTCGATGCCGACGGCACGGCCGGCGCGCGGCGCCAGAAGTTCGAGCATCCGACCGGTGCCCGTGCCGAGGTCGAGCAGGGCATGGAGCGGCGCCCGGCCGACGAATTCATTGATCGCAGCTTCGACCCGTTCCTCGCGGATATGCAGTGCTCTGATCTGGTCCCAATCCGCCGCATGGGCGGCAAAGTAACGGGCGGCCTGTTCGGCCCGGAGACGCCGGACTTCGGCAAGCCGGCCGCGGTCGGCGGAGCGGGTCGCGTCGCCCGGCGCGAGCATGGCGAGGACGGTCGAAAGCAGCCGGCCTGCCGGTCCGCTGCTTGCCGCAAGGAAAAAGACCCAGGCGCCCTCGCGGTGACGCTCGACCAATCCGGCTTCGACCAAGAGCTTGAGATGCCGTGAGATTCGCGGCTGCGATTGGCCGAGGATCGTGACCAGTTCGGTCACCGTCAATTCGGCTTCGGCGAGCAAGGCCAGCAGGCGCAAGCGCGTCGGCTCGCCCGCCGCGGCGAGTGCCGTCAGCAGCGAGTCGAAGGAAAGCGCCGGGTCTGTCGCCTGGGTCATTACAGATACCATATAAAGATATCTTTATATTGTAAAGTGAAAAGGTCCTTCCAAGGGTCGCCCAGAGCGCGGCACGCGCTCACGTTTTCGCCGGAATGTATTTGGCTGCCGTTCAGCTAGGGCGACTTATACGCATGGATGTCATGCGAGCGCGCGTGTACTCGAATTACAGAGACGAAATAAATGGTGAAGTGTCTCTGTTGTGTGGGAACACACGTCGCGGGCATGGCACAGACAACACATCAAGCGACAAACACGCGAGGCTGTGCAGTTTCACATAGCTTTCGTTAACCGCACGCAGCAAATTGTTGTTCGTTCGAATCAACATGGTGCGTGCGATTCGAAACGAAGTTTTAAAGCATTGTGAACGCATAGTTTCAGCGACACGTACAAAGCCACAATCTCATCAAGTTTGCGCCGCGGAGCGCGAGCACGTTGAAGAGACTGCGGCGAACGCCAATGAGAAGCGAAGCGCGTCGCAAGGGAGAGAGGCCCGAAGAGACCTGAAAGAAAATGCCGACGGTGTTGAACGGGCGGACGTTCAGAACCGGACGAATGAAGGATGAGAAGTATGCGGATCATTTACGATAACGACATCGAAGGGGTGAAGGTCGTGCCGATCGGCCGCATTCATGCCGCTTCGGGCTGGCACGGGCGCCGCTCCGCGGTGACTCAAGAATTCTACAAGGCCAAGGCGCTCGAGAACCTCGTCGACGTCGCCGAGGATTGCGATGCCGATGCGATCATCGAAGTCGATTACGGCGTTGACCATGCCGACGATGGCGACCTGCCCGGCGCGGCGACGCTGCAGCGGGTCAGTGTCAGCGGCCTCGCCGTCAAATTGATGCGGGCCTGATTTTCGGATTTCGGATCTGGAACGCGGTTTCGCGTTCCAGCCCTCTCTACGCTTGTGCGCGGTCTTCGTCCTGTCGCGTTCCGGACCCAGCGTTATCGCGAGAATTTTTTATATTTGATCCGGTGCGGGATCACGCTGTCGATGCCGAGACGGCGCTTCTTGTCTTCCTCGTAATCGGCGAAATTCCCCTCGAACCATTCGACATGGCTGTCGCCCTCGAAGGCGAGCATGTGCGTCGCGATCCGGTCCAGGAAGAAGCGATCGTGCGACGTCACCAACACGCAGCCGGCGAATTCCATCAGCGCTTCCTCGAGCGCGCGGAGGGTATCGACGTCGAGATCGTTGGTCGGCTCGTCGAGCAGGAGCAGATTGGCGCCTGATTTCAGCATTTTGGCAAGATGGACGCGGTTGCGCTCGCCGCCGGAGAGCTGGCCGACCTTCTTTTGCTGATCCGAGCCTTTGAAATTGAAGGCCGAGACATAGGCGCGCGAGTTCACCTCCCGCTTGCCGAGCAGGATCAGATCGTTGCCGCCGGAAATCTCTTCCCACACGTTCTTGCCGGGATCGAGCGCGTCGCGCGACTGATCGACATAACCGAGATGCACGCTTTCGCCGATCGTGATCGTGCCGGCATCCGGCTTGTCCTGGCCAGTGATCATGCGAAAGAGCGTCGTTTTGCCGGCCCCGTTCGGACCGATGACGCCGACGATGCCGCCCGGCGGCAATTTGAACGACAGATTGTCGATGAGCAGTTTGTCGCCGAACCCCTTCGACAGGTTCTCGACGTCGATCACATTGTTGCCGAGCCGTTCGCCGATCGGAATGACGATCTGCGCGGCGCTCGGCGCGCGGTCGTTCTGCTTGGCGAGCAAGTCCTCATAGCGCTGGATGCGCGCCTTCGATTTCGCCTGCCGCGCCTTGGGGCTTGACGCGATCCAGCCGGCTTCCGCTTCCAATTGTTTGACGCGGGCGGCTTCTTCGCGCGATTCCTGCAAGAGGCGCTTCTGCTTCTGCAGGAGCCACGCAGAATAATTGCCCTCGTAAGGAATGCCGCGGCCGCGATCGAGCTCCAGGATCCAGCCGGTCACATTGTCGAGAAAATAGCGGTCGTGAGTGACGATCAGGATGGCGCCGGGATAGGCCCGCAAGTGCCCCTCCAGCCAGTTGACGGTCTCGGCGTCGAGATGGTTGGTCGGCTCGTCGAGCAGCAGCAATTCCGGCTTTTCGAGCAGCAGCCGGCAGAGCGCGACGCGGCGGCGCTCGCCGCCCGAGAGCTTGTCGACCGGCCAGTCGTTGGGCGGGCAGCCGAGCGCCTCCATCGCCTGATCGACTTGGGAATCGAGATCCCACAGGCCCTGCGCCTCGATTTCGTCCTGCAATTTGGTCATCTCGTCCGCCGTCTCGTCCGAATAATTCATGGCGAGTTCGTTGTAGCGGTCGAGGATCGCTTGCTTGGCGGCGACGCCTTGCATGACGTTGCCGCGCACGTCGAGATCTTCGTCGAGCTGGGGTTCCTGCGGCAGGTAGCCCGTCCGCGCTCCCTCCGCGACGAAGCCTTCGCCGCTGAACTCCTTATCGATCCCGGCCATGATGCGCAGGAGCGTGGATTTGCCGGCGCCGTTGATGCCCAGGACGCCGATCTTGGCATCCGGGTAGAAGGAAAGGTTGACGTTTTCCAAGACCTTCTTGCCGCCGGGATAGGTCTTGGTCAAACCTTGCATGTGATAGATAAATTGCCGCGCCATAGCAGGCTTTTCTCACTCATTTGATTGTTGGGAATTGGCCGCTTTCTAATCGTCTCGACGGCCGCGGTCCAGCGGCATCGACATTGTGCAAACAAGCTTGTTTTTTGATGACAGCTTGGTCTTTTGGTCGTCACAATCGGGTGGTGACTTGCGCGCCGAGATCACCCTGATCGGAGCAACCTGGTTTGGCGCGCCCGAGCCCGCGCGGCGAAGTTCGGTTGATCCAAAATAATGAACGTGGTCGATTCTCGATTTAGAGCGGGACCTTGCGAAAGACCGGCATCGGCTTTTTCCGTCTCCCGCTTTAGGCCGAAAGGCCACAAATTCCATATGGATGTGCTCGAAAGGAACGGCAACGTGACCGATGTCGAAACGCGCGATCTCAGCAAAAATCCGGCCCGCGCCGAGCCGATCGCCCCGAGCCTTCCGGCGCAGCCGAACCGTTCGAACGCGGCGCCGCCGCCGCCGGCAAAACCGCGCGGCAGTATTTTCGCCGCCGATCTCCCGCGCGGCACCGACTCCCTGGGGCAGATGGCTGCCCTGCGGCCTCTTGCCGAACTCGCGGCGCATCGCGATGCCGAGACGCCGCTGACCATCGGCCTTCTTGGCCGCTCCGGGGCGGGCAAAAGCTTTGCGCTGGCGGCACTGCTCGGCGATGTCGAGGCGCTGAGTGCCGCGCCCGGCGAGACGATGGTGCGGCGGATCCATATTGTGCGGATTGATGCCGCCTCGCTCGACGGCGAGCCGAGCGTGGCCCTTGCCGGAGCGGTCTATGACAAATTGGGCGCCGCTTATCCGGAATTCGTGCGTGAAGCGGCCCATGCGGTCCGTGACCCGCATGTCGTCGCGCGCGAGGCAGCGCAGCGGCTCGACGAGGCCCGGCGCCGGCTCGATTCCGAACGCCAATCGTTACACGAAATCGAGAACCGCCGCGGGCGGCTGACCGAAACCATTCTCTTTGAATCGGCTGGATCGCAAGTCGACACATTTGCGCGAACCAACCGCGGCAAGATCGAGAGCCGGCTGGCGAGCTTCGGCATTACCGGCGATCCCATCGCCAATTATAAATCGATGGTGCGCGATGTTGCCGATGCCGGCGGTGCGCTGGGACGGGCCGGGGCGGCGCTGCGGGCCTTCTGGGCTTTTGCCGGCCAGGGCCGGCTGCTCATCGCCGCGCTGGTTCTGTTTCTTGTCGGCGCTGGCCTCGATAATGCGGTGGCCCAGCATGACCTCTGGCTCGCGTCCCTCGCCAAGTCCGGTAAGGGCTTCGTCCCACTGTCGGCTTGGCTCAGCGATCATATCGGCTGGCTGAGTTTTGCCGGCAAATTGGCCTATTTGGGCGCCGCGGCCGCGCTTGCCACCAATATTTTGCGCGGCGTG
>JAJXZN010000122.1 GCA_021780015.1 Pseudomonadota bacterium | reverse complement strand
GAAACCCGCAAAGCCGGGTCGAACGAGGCCTTTCTCTGGAGCTCGGACGGCAAGGGGACGTTCTCGATCGCGCCGCTGGCCATCGACGCGGCGCCGGCGCGGGGCACCCGCGTGATTCTGCATCTGAAGGAAGACGCGGCGGGCTACCTCGAGCCGCACAAGGCTGAGCATATTTTGCGCGAGCATTCGAGCGCGATCACCGTGCCGATCGCGCTGATCGAAGCACCCGGCCAAGAGCCGCGCCGCTTGACCGAAGGCTCCGCGCTTTGGACGAAGCCGAAAAGCGCGGTGACGGAAGAGGAATATACGGAATTCTACCGCGACCTCGCCGGCCAATTCGATGCCCCGGCGCTGACGCTGCATTGGCGCGCCGAGGGCCGGCACGAATATACCGTCCTCGCCTTCGTGCCCGGCTCGCGGCCCTTCGATCTTTTCGATACGGCGCGCAAGGGCCGTGGCAAGCTCTATGTCCGCCATGTGCTGATCGCGGCGGATGCCGATCTGCTGCCGGGTTGGCTCCGCTTCGTCCGGCTTGTCGTCGATTCGGCCGACCTGCCGCTTAACATGTCGCGCGAATTGATCCAGCAAAGCCCGGTCTTCGCCGCGATCAAAAAGGCCGTCGCCAACCGCGTGATGCAAGAGCTGACCAAGCTCGAAGAAAACGATCCCGAAGCCTATGCGAAGGTCTGGGAGAATTTCGGCGCCGTCTTGAAGGAAGGTCTTTATGAAGACCCGGAGCGGCGCGATGCGCTGTTCAAGCTCGCGCGCTTCGCCTCGACCGCGGATCCCGAGGGCAAGCGCACGCTCGCCGCTTATGTCGCGGCGCTGCGGCCGAACCAGACGGCGATCTATTATCTCAACGGCGACAATGCCAAGGCGCTCGCCGCCAGCCCGCAGCTCGAAGGTTTTCGCGCGCGCGGCATCGAAGTGCTTCTTTTGTCCGACCCTGTCGATGCCTTCTGGGTCTCGACCGCGGCCGGTTACGATGGCAAGCCGTTCAAGTCGGTCTCGCAAGGAGCGGCGGACATTAAGTCCATTCCGCTGCTCGAAGGCGAGGACAAGGCAGCCGAGCCGCCGTCCGCCGCGCTCGCGTCGCTCTTTGCGCTGATGAAGCAGGAACTCGAGGGCGTGGCCTCGGACGTGCGCGCCTCGGATCGCTTGTCGGAAAGTCCCGCTTGCCTGATCGCGCCGGAACACGGGTTCGACCGGCGGCTCGAACGCATCCTGGCCGAGCATGGACAGTTGAAGGATGTCGCAAAACCGGTGCTGGAGATCAATCCCGCGCATCCGCTGATCGCGGCGCTTGCCGAAAAGGTCGGCCATGCCGACAAAGCGGCGCTCGCCGATATCATCTGGCTCGTTTTCGACGAGGCGCGGCTGCTCGACGGCGAGAAGCCGGCGAATGCGGCGGATTTCGCGGCGCGGCTGACGCGCGTGCTCACCAAGGCCGTGACGGAGCCGGCCGCCAAGGCATGATCGCTCGAAGCGCATGATCGCAAAAATCGCCGCGCTGGCGCCGGCGCTCTCCCGCACTGAGGCGCAGCGTGAACTGACGCGGGCTTTCGCCGCGGCCGGCATCGCCGCGCCGGCGCTCGATGCGCGGCTTTTGTTATGTGCCGCGCTCGGGATCGGCCATCTCGATCTGGTGCGCGATCCGGCGCGGGCGATCGGCAATGGTGCGGTTCTCACCGCTTTGGCGCGGCGACGGATCGCCGGCGAGCCGATCGCCCGCATCTTGGGCCGTCGCGAATTTTACGGCCTCGATTTTACGCTCAGCCCGGCCGTGCTCGACCCGCGGCCGGATACCGAAATCTTGGTCGATGCGACGCTCGCGGCCTTGGCGGCGCGTAGCCACGAGCCGCTCCTTTTGCTCGATCTCGGCGTCGGCTCGGGGGCGATCCTCGGCGCGCTCCTGTCGCAATTGCCGACGGCTTTCGGCCTTGGCGTCGATCGTTCGGAAGCCGCCTGCCGCGTCGCACGCGACAATCTTGCGGCGCTGGGATTTGCGAGCCGCAGCGCGGTCGTCTGCGGCGACTGGACGAAGCCCCTCACGGGGCTTTTCGATGCCATCGTATCCAACCCGCCCTATATTGCGAGCGGCGAGATCGAGGGCCTTGCTGCGGAGGTGCGCGAGCATGATCCGCCGGGCGCGCTCGATGGCGGTGCCGACGGTCTCGACGCCTATCGGATTTTGGCGCCGGCGGCGGCGCAACTTCTGCGCCCTGGCGGGGTTGTCGCCTTCGAAGTCGGCGCCGGCCAAGCCGAATCGGTTGTGGCCTTGTTCGCGGCGACGGGGGTCTTGGGACGCGGCGAGGTGATGCGCGATCTCGGCGGCCACGCGCGGGTTTTCCTAGCGCGCCGCGAAGCTTAGCGGCGCCGAGGTGCGAAGCTTGGCCGTAGGGCGAATGCGTTGCATATCCGCAACATAGGCTCAGGCTGCGGAAAAATTTTGCGAAAGTTCTTGGCGACGCGGAGGAAAGCGATTACGTTCCTGCGCAAAGATCGCCTTTCGCGAATGTTTATTGAGGTAGCGTCGAGATCATCCGTTCCGAAGCTCGGAAGGAATGATTTCCGCGTCTCACGAGCCTGATAGTGCTCGGCGCGATTGTGGCGGTTGTCCCCAACGTCTGAGGTCCCGGAAGCTGCGGGACCAGTCTCCTTCGGTCTTTAATACCGGAGGCTTTGCGTTAGCAGCTGGAGAACGGAAGCCAGCCTATCCTCTTGCCTTAGGGCGAACGATTTGTCGTGCCGACTCGGGGCCGCCTCGAGCGTCGGGAGGGATGGGTTTAGGAAACATCCAAGGAAGATCGATGAGACCAAACCAGAATAACAAGCGCATGCGGGGCCGGAACAATAACAATCGCAAGGGCCCCAATCCGCTGTCGCGTTCTTATGAGTCCAACGGTCCGGACGTGAAGATCAGAGGGACCGCCCATCACATCGGCGAAAAATATCTGCAGCTCGCCCGCGATGCGCAGTCCAGCGGCGATCCGGTGATGGCCGAGAGCTACCTGCAGCACGCCGAGCATTATTTCCGCATCATCGCTGCCGCCCAGCAGGCGCAGCAGGCCCAGTTCGGCGGCTATAACCGCCAGGGTGGCGAGGCCGAGGCCGATGAGATCGAGGAGGAAGACGATTTCGCCGGCATGTCCGACCGGTTCGCATCGCCCTCCGAGCGCGTTGCGCCGAACCAGGCGCAGCCTTATGCCGGCCAGCCGGTGCCGAACGGCCAGCCGAACTATAACGGCCAAGGCAATTATCAGGAGCGGCCGCCATACGAGCCGCGCGGTGAGCGCAACAATCGCAATTTCCAGGATCGCAACTTCCAAGATCGCAATCAGGACCGCAACCAAGACCGCACGCAGGACCGCAACGGCCAGGAGCGCGGCCAGGAGCGCGGACAAGAGCGCGGCGCCTATGGCGAGCGTAACGGGCAAGCTGGTCGCGAGCAGGGCCGCGGCCGGCCGCCGCTGCGTGGCGACAATGGCCCCCGTTACGACAATGGCGGGCGCTACGAGCGGCACGAATCGCGCAATGTGAACGACGAATCGAATGGCTCGGGCTTGCCGGCCTTTATCACGGCGCCGGTGCCGGTTCGGGTTCAGCCGGAGCCGGATTTGCCGGCCGAGGCGGAAGCGGTCGGTACGGAGGTTCTGCCCCGGCCGGAGAGCGGGGCCGAGGGATTCGCGATGCGTCCGCGCCGCCGCCGCCGCAAGCCGGAGTTCGGCGAAGGCGAAACCAAGGCGCCTTACGAAGAATAACAAATCGCAGGACCGCGCGGCGCGATGGCGCATCGTTAAGGATGCGCCAATCGGCACAATGGCGGCGCGGTCCATCTACCAATTCCGCCTCGCTTTCCTAAATCTCCTCATAAGCTCCGCTGTCGGACGTGCCGAGGCGGAATCGTCATGTCTATCCTGACGCATTTTCTTCACGCGAACCGGTATCCACTTCGCTCGAAAATGCTTTAGAACGCATGGACGGCCTTGCCATTGGGAGGTCTGGAAAGAATGAATTTCGAAAAATATACCGAACGCGCGCGCGGCTTCGTGCAAAGCGCGCAATCGCTGGCGGTCCGCGAGAACCATCAGCAATTCACCCCCGAACATCTGCTGAAAGTCCTTCTCGACGATCCGGAAGGCCTGGCAAGCGGCCTCATCACCAAGGCCGGCGGCAATGCCCGTGAGGCGTTGACGCAGACCGAACTGGCACTTGGCAAGCTGCCGAAAGTGCAGGGGGCGGGCGCCGGCCAGCTCTATGTCGCCCCGGCCACGGCGCGGCTCTTCGACAATGCCGAGCAGATCGCGCAGAAGGCGGGCGATTCCTACGTCACCGTCGAGCGGCTGCTCCTTGCCTTGGCGCTCGAAAAGGGCAGCGAGGCGGCCAAAATCCTGCAGCGAGCCGGCGTCACCCCTCAGGTGCTCAATGCCGCCATCGAGGACTTGCGCAAGGGCCGCACGGCCGACAATCCGACGGCTGAAAACGCTTATGATGCTTTGAAGAAATATGCCCGCGACCTCACCGAGGCGGCGCGCGCGGGCAAGCTCGATCCGGTCATCGGCCGCGACGAGGAAATCCGCCGCACGATCCAGGTTCTGTCGCGGCGGACGAAGAACAATCCCGTGCTCATCGGCGAGCCGGGCGTCGGCAAGACGGCGATCGTCGAAGGTCTCGCCTTGCGCATCGTCAATGGCGACGTGCCGGAAAGCCTGCGCGACAAGAGCCTGCTCGCGCTCGACCTCGGCGCCTTGATCGCCGGTGCCAAATATCGCGGCGAGTTCGAGGAGCGCCTGAAGGCCATTCTCAACGAAGTCACCACGGCACAAGGCGGCATCATCCTCTTCATCGACGAGATGCACACGCTCGTCGGCGCCGGCAAGGCGGACGGGGCGATGGATGCCTCAAACCTGCTGAAGCCGGCGTTGGCGCGCGGCGAATTGCACTGTATCGGCGCCACCACGCTCGACGAATACCGCAAGCACGTCGAGAAGGACGCGGCCTTGGCGCGGCGCTTCCAGCCCGTCTTCGTCAGCGAGCCGACGGTCGAGGATACGATCTCGATCCTGCGCGGCCTGAAGGAAAAATACGAGCTGCACCACGGCGTGCGGATCACCGATTCCGCCATCGTCGCAGCGGCGACGTTGTCGAACCGCTATATCGCCGACCGGTTTCTGCCGGACAAGGCGATCGACCTCGTCGATGAGGCGGCGTCGCGGCTGCGGATGCAGGTCGATTCCAAGCCCGAGGAATTGGACGAGATCGACCGGCGCGTCGTGCAGTTGAAGATCGAGCAAGAGGCGCTGAAAAAGGAAACCGACGCGGCCTCCAGAGAGCGGCTGCAAAAGCTCGAGCACGAACTGGCCGAGGCGGAGGAAAAATCCGCCGCTCTGACCGCGCGCTGGCGGGCCGAGAAGGACAAGCTCGGCTCGGCACAGAAACTCAAGGAGCAGCTCGAGGCGGCGCGCACGGAGCTGTTGCAGGCACAGCGCCGCGGCGAATATCAGCGCGCCGGCGAATTGACCTACAGTCTCATCCCCGAGCTTGAGAAGAAGCTTGCCGAGGTTGAATCGAAGAGCGGCGCGGCCCTGGTCGATGAGGCGGTTAGCGCCGATCACGTCGCCCAGGTCGTCTCGCGCTGGACCGGCATCCCGGTCGACAAAATGCTCGAAGGCGAGCGCGGCAAGCTGCTGCGCATGGAAGACGACCTTGCCAAGCGCGTCGTCGGCCAGGCCGAGGCGGTCGCCGCGGTCGCCACCGCCGTGCGCCGCGCCCGGGCAGGCTTGCAGGACCCGAACCGGCCGATCGGCTCGTTCATGTTCCTCGGGCCGACCGGCGTCGGCAAGACCGAACTGACCAAGGCGCTGGCGGAGTTCCTGTTCGACGACGAGACGGCGCTGATCCGCATCGACATGTCGGAATATATGGAAAAGCACTCGGTCGCCCGGCTGATCGGCGCGCCGCCCGGCTATGTCGGCTATGAGGAAGGCGGCGCGTTGACCGAGGCGGTGCGCCGGCGCCCTTATCAGGTCGTGCTGTTCGACGAGATCGAAAAGGCGCATCCGGACGTGTTCAACGTCCTGCTGCAGGTCCTTGACGATGGTCGCCTGACCGACGGGCAGGGCCGCACGGTCGATTTCCGCAACGTGCTGATCATCATGACTTCGAACCTCGGCGCCGAGCTTCTTGTCATGCAGCCCGAGGGGCAGGATACGGCTGCGGTCCGCGACGAGGTGATGCAGATCGTCCGCGCGCATTTCCGCCCGGAGTTCCTAAACCGCATCGATGAGATCATTATGTTCCACCGGCTACGCCGGCAGGACATGGCGGCGATCGTCGATATTCAGATCAACCGGCTCTCGCGTCTCCTCGAGGATCGCAAGATCGTCCTCGAAATGGCCGAAACGGCGCGCGAATGGCTGGCCGAAAAGGGCTATGATTCGGCCTATGGCGCGCGGCCGCTGAAGCGGGTGATCCA
>JAJXZN010000165.1 GCA_021780015.1 Pseudomonadota bacterium | reverse complement strand
CGACATTTCCAGCAGGCCGAAATGCGAGATTCGGCCGACCTGGATGCGCGCGCGATCGTTCTTGAGCGCATCCTTGATGCGGCGCTCGACCGAACGATTGTTGCGCATCTCCTCCATGTCGATGAAATCGACGACGATGAGGCCGGCGAGATCACGCAGGCGCAGCTGACGGGCAACTTCGTCGGCCGCTTCGAGATTGGTGCGCAGCGCCGTGTCCTCGATGTCGTGCTCGCGCGTCGCGCGGCCGGAGTTCACATCGATGGCGACAAGCGCCTCCGTCTGATTGATGACGAGATAGCCGCCCGACTTCAGCGTGACGTGATTGGTGAACATCGCATCAAGCTGCGCCTCGACGCCCGACTTGGCGAAGACCGGCTGCGCGTCGCGATACGGCTGGACGTTCTTGGCATGGCTCGGCATGAGCATGCGCATGAATTCCTTGGCCTCGCGATAGCCGTTGTCGCCGGCGACGATGACCTCGTCGATATCCTTGTTGTAGAGGTCGCGGATAGCGCGCTTGATGAGCGAGCCTTCCTCATAGACGAGGGTCGGCGCGGTCGATTTCAGCGTCATCTCGCGCACCTGTTCCCACATGCGCAGCAGATATTCGAAATCGCGCTTCACTTCCGCCTTGGTGCGTGAGGCGCCAGCGGTGCGCAGGATCACGCCCATGCCTTCCGGCACTTCGAGGTCCTGGGCGATTGATTTCAGCCGCTGCCGGTCACCGGCATCGGTGATCTTGCGGGAAATGCCGCCGCCGCGCGCGGTGTTGGGCATCAGTACCGAATAGCGGCCGGCAAGCGAGAGATAGGTCGTCAGCGCCGCGCCCTTGTTGCCGCGTTCCTCCTTGACGACTTGGACGAGGAGGACCTGGCGACGTTTGATGACTTCTTGAATTTTGTACTGACGGCGCGGCCGGTGCATCCGCACCGGGACTTCTTCCATCGCATCGCCGCCGAGTTGCTCGACCTGCTCTTCTTCGTCGTCTTCGTCTTCGTCCTCGTCTTCACGCTCTTCGGGTGCGGAACGCTTGCGCTCGCGCGCCTCGATCTCATCCGCGACAGTTTTCTCTGCCACGGGCGCCGCGTCGTCGACGATGGCAAAGCCGGCGGGATCGGCGGCGAGCACATGCGGTTCGGCATCTTCGGCCGACGGATGTTCGTCGGCCGAAGCCGTTTCCTCGCCGGAAACCGGCGCCGTTTCAGCGAACGGCGCAGCTTCAGGAGCCGGCGCCGCCTCCGCTTCAAAATCCTCGGCGCTGGTTTCGATGACGATTTGCTCGGCGAAGCCCTCGGTCGCGGTCTCACCCGCAGCCGATTCGATTTCGCTCGCCCGAGATTCTTCGGCGGCATGCGCCTCGAGCTCGGCCGGTGCCTTGTCGGCTAGCCGCTCGTCCTCGCTGCGGCGCTTCTCGGCGCGCTGATGCCGTCGGCTGCGGCGCGGCCGGTGATTTTCCTCTTCCTCGCGATGGGCATGGGCGTCTTCCTCGAGAAGCTCCTGCCGGTCGGAGACGGGGATCTGATAATAGTCCGGGTGAATTTCCGAAAAAGCCAGAAAGCCGTGCCGGTTGCCGCCGTAATCAACGAAGGCGGCCTGCAGCGAGGGCTCTACGCGGGTGACCTTGGCGAGGTAGATATTGCCGCGAAGCTGCCTTTTATCGGCGGATTCGAAATCAAACTCTTCGACACGATTGCCGCGTGTGACGACAACCCGGGTCTCCTCGGGATGCGAGGCATCGATAAGCATTTTGTTGGGCATGTGGAACTCGTAAGGGCGTGACGCGCAAGGCGCCGCTGCCGCGAGGCTTCGCAAGCAAAGCCTGAGCGTGGCAGGGCGGCGCAAAGGGCGCCGGACGCCAAAGGTGAGAGAGACGATACGCGGCTCGATCCGTGAGCCAGAGCTTGTCGACGCGCCGGGCGTGGGCCTTCGGCCGATCCTGGCGCGGTGCCGGAACGCGAACATCAGCGTGCGTCCGAATGCCGGGGCACACGCTGCCAATTGTCAGTTTGGTGGTCCGAATTGCTCCCTCAGAAGGGCAGACCATGTTCTTCGCTACCTGCGCATTGGCCACGCTGACGCGGGCCATCGAAAACATTTTGTTCGCGCTGCGGGAGACATTGAAAATCGGCGCCATCCGGCGCGCTTACTTTCGGCGCCGCGCCCGAAGGGCGGCTGCCGAACCCGCAGTGTCCGATTCAGATGCACCGGACACGAACGCCTTCTTGTATCGGGTCGTATCGGCCTTTGGCAAGTTTTCTAAATTCTGTTGCCTGTGCGCAACTGTAGCCAAGCCGCAGTTCTGGCATGGTCAGGCAACGTTAACCGCGGCGTTTCATTCTGAGTCTCACAAGGGGAGCGGCGGGGGCGCCGTCCGGGGTTAACTTCTGCCATGAGAGCGACTTTAGCCGGATTGTTGGGGCGCAGGCCGGGATCGGCGGCCAGGCTGCTGCTTGCCGCTGCGGTATCGCTCGCCCCTATCCAAACAGCTCTAGCACAGCAGCACGGCCTCGTCGGCCTGCGCGAGGCTGATTCAGCGGCCCAGGCAGCCCCAGGCGCGCGTCCCTTTGGGCCCATCTATGCCCGACCGCCGCAGCTCGATAACGGCTCAGAGCGGGCGGAATTGAGTTTTGCGCTCTCGGCCCCGGTCAAGGCCACGTCTTTCGTCTTGGCGGCGCCGGACCGGATTGTTGTCGAATTGCCACAGGTTGAGTTTGCGGCCGAATCGGCCGACGCCGGTCAGGCCAAACGCCGTCACGCCGCGGCGGCCTCCGGCGGCCTCGTCGCCTCCTACCGTTTCGGTCTTTTCGCCCCGGGCAAATCGCGCATCGTGATCGATTTGACGGCGCCGGCCCGGGTTTTGCGCGCCGCTTCCGTCGCGGATCGAAGCGGGACCCATCTTATTGTTGCCCTCGCCAAGAGCGACCGCGCCGCATTTCTTGCCGCTGCCCGGCGCGATCAGCAGGTGGCCGAGGCGGATAGACCGGCCTCAGCACCGCTCCAAACCGCGGCGGCGAACGGTCTGCCGATCGTCGTCGTCGATCCGGGCCATGGCGGCATCGACAGCGGCGCCATGGTGCATGGCCTGGTGGAAAAGAACATCGTCTTCGCCTTCGCCAGAGAACTGGCCGACAAGCTGCGCGCCAGCGGCCATTATAAAGTGATCATGACGCGCGACAGCGATGTTTTCGTCGCCCTCGGCGAACGGGTGAAGATCGCCCGCGATGCCGGCGCCTCGCTCTTCGTCTCGATCCATGCCGACACGATCTCCGACGCCGCGAGCGTTTCCGGCGCCACCGTCTATACCTGTTCCGAACATGCCTCCGACGCCGAGGCGGCGCGGACGGCGGAAAAAGAGAACCAGGCCGATGCCGCCGCCGGCGTCGAGAGCAAGGACGACGACAGCGGCGTCTCGGACATTCTGTTCGACCTGACGCGCCAGGAGACGCGCACCTATAGCCATGTCTTTGCCCGTACCCTGGTCAATTATTGGCAGGTGGCGGCGCGGCTGAACAAGAATCCGGAGCGTTCCGCTGGATTCAGGGTCCTGAAAGCGCCCGATGTCCCCTCGGTGCTGATCGAACTCGGCTATTTGTCGAACGCGAGCGACGGCGCCGCGCTCACCTCGAGCAAATGGCGCGGTGCCACGACGGACAAGGTCGCCCGGGCGATCGATGCTTTTTTTACCGCTAAGGGCGTGCTGCCGGAGAAGGCGGCGGCGGCCGCGCCGCCGGCCGGCCCGCTCGATCCGACGCCCACGGCGGCGATAAAATAACGGACTGCGGCCGGTCGCCGCCCGTCTCCGCCAGGATCAGCCTCTTGGCGCAGCGGCCGCGCCCAACTATCAACACAAAAGCACCGCACCACATCCCGGACTGATGCTCCGGCCCGCATCCGCCGGTCGGCTGACCCTGTCGCAGGAATTTCGTCCCGACAGGGCAAGAGCAGGCCGCCGCCGCGGATCGAGAGGGCTGAACCCTATATGCGCTATATCGCCCGACTTCTCGGTTTCATCTTCACGAGCCTGACGATCGTCTTCATCGTCGGGGCGAGCGCGGCCGGCATCGTGATCTGGAAATTCGAGCAGGATTTGCCGGATTACACCCAGCTCAAGAACTACGAGCCGCCGGTGATGACCCGCATTCACGCGGGCGACGGCTCCGTGCTCGCCGAGTTCGCCAAACAGCGGCGCCTCTATCTGCCGAGTTCGGCCATCCCGCCGCTCGTCAAAGAGGCTTTCATCTCCGCCGAAGACAAGAACTTCTACCATCATGGCGGCGTCGATTTCGAAGGCATGGCGCGCGCCGCGCTCGTCTTCGCGCAGGGCACCCGCCACATGCAGGGCGCCTCGACGATCACCCAGCAAGTCGCCAAGAACTTCTTTCTGTCGCCCAAGCGCGACATCACCCGCAAGATCCGCGAGGCGCTGCTGTCGTTCCGGATCGAGGCGGCTTATTCGAAGGAAAAGATCCTCGAACTCTATTTGAACGAAATTTATCTCGGCCTCGGCAATTACGGCGTCGCCGCCGCCGCGCTGAACTATTTCAATAAATCGGTCAACGAACTGACAGTGGCGGAAGTCGCCTATCTCGCGGCGCTGCCCAAGGGTCCCAACAATTACAATCCCTATACCGAGCGCGAGCGCGCGATCGAGCGTCGCAATTGGGTCATCGACCGCATGGTCGAGAACGGCTATGTCGCGCCCGCCGACGGGGCCAAGGCCAAAGCCGAGCCGCTCGGCGTGACGCAGCGCGTGCTGTCACCCAACACGTATGCCGCCGGCTTCTTTGCCGAGGAAGTGCGCCGCGAGCTGCTCGAGCGCTATGGCGAGAAGAAGCTCTACGAGGGCGGCCTGTCGGTGCGCGCGACGCTCGATCCGCAGACGCAGATGATCGCCCGCCATGCGCTCGCCGACGGCCTCGTGCGCTATGACGAGGCGCGCGGCTTCCGCGGCCCGCTGAAACATATTGAGATCGGCCAGGATTGGGGCCCACCGCTCGCCGCGATTCCGGCGTTCGGCGACGTCGCGCCCTGGCGGCTTGCCGTCGTCCTCGACGGCGACGACAAAGCCTTGCGGATCGGCCTGCAACCGAAAAAACTCCCTGCGGGCCAAATCGAGGCGAAGCGCGACACGGGCCTGCTTTTGCCTGTCGGGTTGAAGTGGGCGCATCGGCGCGGCCGTTCGCTTCTTTCGACCGGCGACGTCGTCTATGTCGAGCCGATCCCAGACCAGCCGGGCCAATATCGGTTGCGTCAGATCCCGGAAGTCGAAGGCGCCATCGTCGTGATGGATCCGGTCACCGGCCGCGTGCTCGCTATGGTCGGCGGATTTTCCTTCGACCAGTCGGAATTCAATCGCGCGACGCAGGCACTGCGCCAGCCCGGTTCGTCGTTCAAGCCGTTCGTCTATGCGGCGGCGATCGACAATGGCTACACGCCCTCGTCGATCGAGCTCGACGAACCGATTTCGATCGATCAAGGCCCCGGTCTCGGCGTCTGGACGCCGGAGAACTTCGAGGGCAAGTCGAGCGGCCCGCATACGTTGCGCTATGCCATCGAACATTCGATCAACCAGATGACGGTGCGGCTCGCCCGCGACATCGGCATGCCCTTGATCGCCGATTATGCGCGCCGCTTCGGCATCTATGACAACCTGCCGCTTTATCTCTCGATGTCACTCGGCTCCGGCGAGACGACGCTGATGCGGATGACCACCGGCTATGCGATGCTCTGCAACGGCGGCAAAAGGATCAAGGCGACGTTGATCGACCGTATCCAGGATCGCTGGGGCCATACGATCTATCGCCACGACCAGCGCATCTGCCAGAATTGCAATGCCGCCGAATGGCACAATCAGGACGAGCCGACGATCATCGATAAGCGCGAGCAGGTGATCGATCCGATGACCGCCTATCAGATCACCTCGATCATGGAAGGCGTGATCGAGCGCGGCACCGGCCAGGCGATTCGCGCCGTCGGCAAGCATCTCGCCGGCAAGACCGGCACGACCAACGATGCGAAGGACTTGTGGTTCGTCGGCTATTCGCCGGACCTCACCGTCGGCGTCTTCATGGGTTACGACCATCCGCGCTCGCTCGGCGATTCCGCCCAGGCAGCGCTCTATACCGCGCCGATCTTCCGCGACTTCATGAAGGTCGCGCTGAAGGACAAGCCGGACGTGCCGTTCCGCGTTCCGCCCGGCATCAAACTCATCTCGGTCGATGTGAAGACCGGCCTGCGCTCGACCGGACCTGGCACGATCCTCGAAGCCTTCAAGCCCGGCACGGCGCCGCCGACCACTTTCAGCTACGGCTCGCAGACGCCGACCGTGATGACGGTCGATCCGAATGCGGATCAGGATCTCGGGCAGGGGACGGGCGGTCTCTATTAATTTGTCGCGGCCGCGCCCATTTACATCATAAGGCCGCGCCCGTATTTTCCGCCGCCTTGCTCCCCCGGAGATTTCCCGCCTCATGCGTGCCGAAGCCGAAACGCTCACTCAATCGATCAAGCAATC
>JAJXZN010000258.1 GCA_021780015.1 Pseudomonadota bacterium | reverse complement strand
GCGCTGCTTGAGGAGCGCCGCCGCAAGCTCGCCGCGGAAGGTCTCTTCGACGCCGCGCGCAAGCAGCTCATTCCTTATCTGCCGATGACGATCGGCGTCGTCACCTCGCCGACCGGGGCGGTAATCCGCGACATTCTGCATCGCATCGCCGACCGCTTTCCGCGGCATGTGCTCATCTGGCCGGTGCGGGTGCAAGGCGAAACCTGCGCGGCCGAAGTCGCCGCCGCGATCGAAGGGCTGAACGCGCTGCCCGGCGCCGGCCTGTCGCGGCCGGATGTCATCATCGTCGCGCGCGGCGGTGGCTCGCTCGAAGATCTATGGGGCTTCAACGAAGAAATCGTCGTGCGCGCCGCGGCGGCGAGCCTCATTCCGCTCATTTCCGCCATCGGCCACGAAACCGATTGGACGCTGCTCGACCATGTCGCCGATCTGCGCGCCCCTACGCCGACCGGCGCGGCGGAAAAGGCCGTGCCGGTGCGCAGCGAACTTCTGCTGGCGCTCGGCGATTTGAGCCGCAGACATGCGGCCGCGGCCCTGCGCTTTCTCGCTCAGCAGCGTTCCGATTGGCGCGCCCTCACCCGCGCCTTGCCGCGCGGCGACGTCGTACTCGCCGGCCCGCGCCAGAATTTCGATCAACTTGACACACGGCTCGGCACAGTCATCGCCGGCGCCTTCGACCGCCGGCATATTGCGCTGGCGCGCCTGGCGCATCGGCTCGCCACGCAGTCGCCGCAAGCCAAATTAGGCCGCATCGCGCAAAAGCTCGAAGCACTGGACCACCGGCTGCAACGCGCGCCGGCCATGACGGGCGCAGCGCGGCGGGACCGGCTGATGCATTTGCGCGTGCGTCTTGGCACCGCTTTGGCCGGACGCGCGCGGCTAGAGAAACACAAGACCGTAGCGGCGCAGGGGCGCCTGGAGGGTTTTCACTTGCGTCTGCGCCGCGCCCTGGCCGCGACACTGGAACGGCGGAGCCAGAGGCTCGCCTCGCAAAGCCAGCTTCTTGCCTCGCTGGGCTATCGGCAGGTGCTGGCGCGCGGCTTCGCTTTGGTCCGCGACAGCGACGGCCGGCCGTTGCATCGCGCCGCGGACGTCGCCGACGGCGCCCGGCTCGACCTCGAATTCGCCGACGGCCATCGCGGTGCAACCGCCGGCGACGCGCCGGCGAAAGCCGCGCCGGCCAAGGTCGTGCGGCCGCCGCGGAAGACGGCGCAGGGTTCGCTGTTTTGACCGCCTTCGCCCTCTTTGCCGACATTCACGGCAATCGCGAAGCGCTCGATGCCTGCCTCGCCGACGCAAAAAATCGCGGCGCCGACCGATTGGTTTTTCTTGGCGATCTCGTCGGCTACGGCGCCGACCCCGCCTATGTCGTCGACGTGATCGCCGAAAAACAGAATGCCGGTGCGATCGTCATTCTCGGCAATCATGATGCGGCGGTCTTGAGCGGCTGCGACAATATGAACGATATCGCTCGGGCCTCGATCGACTGGACGCGCCGGCGGCTGGACAAGGGCCGGCAGAGCTTTCTCGCCGCCCTGCCATTGACCTCCGCTTCGGGCGACGCGCTTTTCGTCCATGCGGACGCGGCCGAGCCGAAACGCTGGACCTATGTCACGAGCTCGATCGAAGCGCAGCGATCCATGCGGGCAACCACGAACCGGCTGGTCTTCTGCGGCCATGTCCACCGCCCGCAGCTCTATCATACTGGGGCTTACGGCTTGCCGAGCGCCGCGGTCCCCGCCGCGGGCGTGCCGATTTCCCTGGCGGGGCACGCCAAATGGCTGGCCGTGCTCGGCTCGGTCGGCCAGCCGCGCGACGAGAATCCCGCCGCGGCCTATGCGCTCTATGACGATGGGGCCGATCGCCTGACCTTCGTCCGGGTGGCCTATAATGTCGCCGAGGCGGCCCGGAAAATCCGCGCCGCCGGGCTCCCTGACATCCTGGCCTCGCGCCTCTTCGTCGGGCGCTAGCGGCCGGCCTCCGGCGCCTTTAAGGCTTTCGCGCCGGATTTGACCGAAAACCCGCGTCCTATGTTGCGGTCCGATAAGGCAAATCGCGAAATCTTGCCGCCGATCGGTCCCGTCTCAGTGGAATTTCCGGCGCGGCTGGGCTATTTTCATTCGATAGCCCACCCACCCCGCTGCCGATGAACCGCTACGAACGCCAACCCCTCTCCGCCGGCGAAGCGGAAATTGAATATCTCGATGGCGATATTCGCATTCTGCGCCCGGGCACGTTCGTGCGCTGTGCGGTCACCGGCGTGCCGATTCCGCTGGAAGACCTGCGCTACTGGAATGTCGATCTGCAGGAACCCTACGCGAGCTATCAAGCCAAATTGCAGCGCATGGGCATCAAACCGGCAAAATAGCCGCGAGCGACCTAGGGCTGCCAATCAGGGCTCTCGATAGAGAGCTGCGCGATATGCGGCTCGATCGCGCTCATGATGCGGTCGCAGGCACCGCCGAGACCCTTGACCGTCTCGCTCGCCGCGCGCGCCATCAGCCGCAGCTTGCCGGCATCGGCGAGAAGGATCGCCACGACGCGGGCGATGGTATCGGCATCGGCCACCGTCACCGCGCCGCGGGCGCTATCGAGCGCGCTATAAACTTCGCTGAAATTGCCGACATGCGGACCATGCAAAATGGCACAGCCGAGCTTGGCGGCCTCGATCGGGTTTTGCCCGCCCCCCGGCGCCTCCGCCAGAGACTTGCCCAAAAACACAATGCCCCCCAGGCGGTAGAAGAGCCCCAGTTCGCCAGTCGTGTCGGCGACATAGATTTCCGGCAAAAAGTCGTCGGTTTCGGTCGATCGCCGCGCCGCCACCAATCCGCGCGATGCGGCAAGGGCGGCGATGGCGGCGCCGCGCGCGGCGCGTCGCGGCACGATAACGGTCAAGAGATCGGGGACCATCTGCGCCCACATCTGATGCGCCGTGAGCAGGATTTCTTCCTCGCCGCGATGCGTCGATGCGGCCACCCAGACCGGCCGCGACCCGACGCGCGCGGCAAATGATGCGAGGCTTTGCCGGTCGGCCGGCGGCGCGATCACGTCATAGCGAAGATTGCCGGCGACTTTGACGTGACGCACGCCAAGCAGGGCGAAACGTTCGGCGTCGGCCTCGCTTTGCGCCAGGCAAAGATCGACCGCGTCGAACAAAGCCGCGATGACATGCGGAAACCAGCGCCAGCGCCGAAACGAACGTTGTGAAATCCGCGCATTGATCAGCAGCAGCGGAATGCCGCGGCGCTTGATGGCGAGAAACAGATTGGGCCAGATCTCGCAGTCCGCCACGAGGGCGAGATTTGGCTGCCAATGATCGAGGAAGCGGGCGAGGAATTGCGGCACATCGAGGGGCAGAAATTGATGCAGCGCACCGGCCGGTAATCGCGGCGCGATCACGGCAGCTGCCGAACTCGTGCCGGTTGAGACGAGGATGGCGAAGCCGCGGGCGGAAAGCCGCTCGATCAGCGGCAAGAGCGCCAAGCTCTCGCCGACGCTGGCGCCGTGCAGCCAAGCCAAGGGCCCGTCCGGCCGCGGCTGGCTCGGCCAGCCAAGCCTTTCGCCAAGCCGCTCATCCTCGTCGTGGCGCCATTTGCGCCGGCAATAGAGGACCGCCGGACTGAGCGGCGCGAAAGCCACGCTCGCGGCCCGATAAAGAGGCAAAATCGGAAGAGCTCTGATCAAGAGACGAGATGGCCGGATGATTCGAAGAGGCGCACCGACCAGCCCACATGAACAGCCGGTTCAGCCCCAATCAAGCTCCTTGAGGTTGCAAACATACTACGGGATTTTTGCGGCGGGAGCCTGCACGCCGGCCCGTTTGCGGCGCTTTGTGCCCTGCCGAGACGAACATTTGATGTCGCGACGCCGATCCGGAGGCAAACAGTGCAGCCTCAGCTTTTCGGCGGTTCGGTCGGCTCCAGTAAACGGTGCAGATGGGCAATGAAATAGCGCATATGGGCATTGTCGACGCTCGCCTGGGAACGCGCCTTCCAAGCTTTATAGGCGGATTGATAATCCGGAAAAATGCCGACGATATCGATCGCGTCGAGATCGCGGAATTCGGTGCCGTCGAGATCGACGAGTTCGCCGCCGAAGACGAGATGAAGAAGTTGCTTGTCCGACATGAAACGTCCGTCGATGAAATGACCGCTACGACGGTGCTCTAGCAAAAAACAGGCAAGGTCAAAAGCTCAGGGGGTTGCAGCCAACCCGACCGCCGCCGTGAATTGCGCGAGCAAAGGCGCCGGTCCGGCGATCAATTCGCCGTGCAGCGTGTGAACGCGGTTGTAGAGCAGTTGGCGGCCGCGCAGATTGATCAGCCGGCCGCCGGCCTCGGTGACGATGAGATCGCAGGCCGCGACATCCCAATCATGCGCATTGGCCGAAATGAGCGCCGCATCAAGCGCGCCAGACGCGACTTTGGCGACACGGACGGCGAGCGAGGGGATTTTCGCGGTCAATTCGAATTCGACGCCGGTGTTGCGCAAGCGCTGCGCAAAGCCGGACGGACCGCCGACGCGCGCCGCAGCGTCGAAGTGCTGGCGCTCCGAGACCGCGATCGGCCGAGCATTGAGCCGCGCGCCGCCATCCCTGACCGCGACATAGGTTTCGTTGAGCGCCGGGGCGTGGACAATGCCGATCACCGGGCGGTGGTTATGCACAAGCGCAATCGACACCGCCCAAACCGGATTGCCCGTCGCGAAGCTGCGCGTCCCATCGATCGGATCGACGACGAGGACAATGTCGCGGTCGAGCCGTCCCGGCAGATCGGCGGATTCTTCCGAAAGCCAACCCGCCTCGGGCAAAAGTGCGCGCAGGCGCTCTTCGAGAAAAAGATTGACCGCGAGATCGGCTTCCGTGACGAGCGAGCCGTCCGCTTTCTTCTGAACGCCGGCGCGGGTTTTTTCGCCGGGCCGAAAATAATCGCGCGCGACGTCACCTGCGGCTTGGGCGGTCTCGGTCAGCGCGCCGACAAGAGCATGGTCATACGACAGTCTTTCCAAATCCCCAATCCGCCAGTGAGGCATAACCTCGGCCGCGCCGCGAGTTCCGCTTATAGCCCTGTTCAGAACCGGCGCATTCATGTCTGAAGCCCAACCTAGAGGACGCGCCGCCGCACGAACGCTCATGGTCGCGTCGAAGGCCCGCGACGCTGCAATCTTTGCGGGAAAAGGCAGCAAATTTCAGGCCGCCTCAGGCAAAGACTGCCGCGCCTTTTTGAATGTAGGCAGGGGGTGTGAGCTTTTCATTAAAATTGCGCTTTTCTGGCCAAGGCATACGCAAGCATGAACACAGAAACTATTATTTAAATCAGTATTTTACTCTCTCTTTCAGTGATCTTCCGGCAGACTTTCCGGTAAGCCCGCGGGAAACCGCGGCCAAGCAGGGAAAAATTTCATGCCGAAGCTCGATCGCAACCCGGAAGCCCTCGCCTATCACGAGCCCGATGAGCGTGCCGACGGCGGCATGCGGATTGTGCGGTTGAGCCCGCGCGGCATCCGCATCGATCGGGCGCTGCGCGGCGTGAAAATGCGCCTGGCGGTGCCGATCGAAGCCTATCGCGGCGTGGTGCTTGCGCGCGAGGATCGGCTTGAACGCCGCTTCTATCGCCTGAGCCTCGACCATGCCGATGCCGATCTTTCGGTCACCTTGTCGCGTGCCGTCGATATTTCCACACTGATCGATCAATGGAGTAATTGGGCGCGGTTTTTTGCCAAGCCCGCCTTGCTCGACGAGGCAATCGGCGCCGAGCCGGAGACGCACGGCATCCGCCGGCTGCGCCGCTCGGCCCGCGTGAAGCGCCGCACCCGTAGCCGCCCGCGCAGCCGCGCCGGCCGCCTTGCCGGTCCGGCGAAAATCTTCGGCCCCGGGCGCGAGTTATTTTCGCGGGAATAAGTATCAAATCTGCTGATAGCTGCGGTGCATATAGAGCAGCGCCTCGGTCTTCGGCGCGACCTCGACGGCCTGGACCATGCCGATCAGGATCAGATGCGTCGACATTTCCTTGGCCTCGACGAGCCGGCAATCGAACGCGGCGAGCGCCGAGCTGAGCACTGGGGCGCCAGTCGCAAGCTTGCCCCAGGTCGCGGCTGCGAAGCGCTCCTCCAGCGTATGTTCGGTGCGGCCGGCGAAAATATCGGAAAGCTCTTGGTGCGCACTCGCCAGCGTGTTGATGCAGAACACCCCGTTCTCGATGAGCAGCGGCGCCGCCCGCGATGTTTTGTTGAGGCAAAAAAGGATCGTTGGCGGCTCGGCGGTGACCGAGGTGACGGCGCTGGCGGTCACTCCGGCTAAACCCGCCGGGCCGCCGGTCGTCACGATGTGAACCGCCGAGCCGACACGGCTCATCGCCTCGCGAAAGCGCTCCGGCGCGACGGAAAATGTCTCGTTGATCAATGCGCTCATAAAATCTCGTCGCCGACGGACCAGTCCTCGGGAATGGCAGACAGCCGAGCCGGCTTCGGATAAATAGTAAATCAAAATCAATAAGCAAAGCTTGGCGGAGGACGGCGGAAATGCGGGGCTTATATCTGCTGTTGGCGTTCGCCCTTGTCGCCGGACC
>JAJXZN010000266.1 GCA_021780015.1 Pseudomonadota bacterium | reverse complement strand
AGCGCCACGCCATCGTAGCCGGTCAGCGCGAGAAATGAGATCGCCGTCAAGCCGACGGCGGCGAGAATTTGGCTGTTTTCCGTGGCATCGAAGGCGGCGCGCAATTGGGCGGGATTGATATGCGCGAGCGTGTGGATGAGGACGAAGATGGCGAGCGCCGCGATCCCCAGGCTAAAGGAGGCGCCGACATAAGTCGCGATCCGGCGGCGGCGCTTGTGATCATGGCCGCCGTGGTCGGCCGAAAAGCTCGCGAGCCATGAGCGCAGATTGGGCTTGCGCGGCAGACCGCCTCCCAGACCCCGCTGCCTCTTCGTGCGCTCCGGGCGAACTTCCTCGTCAATTGCCATTCATCTTTCCGTCACGCCATCCTTTGGGTTGGCGGTTTATGTGGGGCGAATGCGTCTGGCGCAAGGCTCCCTATTGCCCCAGGCATTTGCCGGGCGTGCGCGGGCGGCATCCGGTCACGGGTCGCATTGCGCATAAAATCTTCATCCAGGCTAAAGCTTTGACGTAAATAAGTTTATTAACGGAAATAAGAAGCTCGGTCGCAATTTCCAACGGGGATGCGCGGTTGCTTCTTGCCAATTCGCGCAGTCCGTTGCGAAATCACCACATTATTTTGGCATCGATAAGCGATGCAGCAAGCGGGGCGCTGCGCTGGCCGAGCGAATCGGCGCGACGCTCCGGCTTTAGGCGCTCTTCGGAGTCTGGAACCAAGGGGAGCAATCATGCGCGCCGTCGCCGCCCTGTTTTGTTTGGTTCTGGTTTTTGCGGGCGGCCGTGCCCACGCCCTGCAAAGCGATTACAAAAATGCCGATCTTGCGAGTGATGCGGTGCGGCTCGCCGCCCAGGCCGCGCAGGACGGCGATGATTTGAAAGACCAAACGCCAGACGCCTTGCGCCAAGCCGCGGCGGCTGCCTTGGCCAAAGGCGATTCAAAGAGCATGCTTCATGCGATCGCCGGTTTGATCGCGATCAATCCGGACGATTCGGCAGCTTGGCTCGCTTATTCGCACGCTGAAATCGCCGCGGGCAAGACGGACGATATTCTGCAAGCGGCGACGACCGCCGCCTATCTCGCTTATCTCAAGGCAGCCGACAAGTCGCAAGCCGCTTCGGCGCTGACGCAGCTTGGCACCGTCTTCGCCCAGCGCGAACTCTGGCGCCCGTCGCTCAACGCCTATCGCGCCAGCCTCGGCCTCGCCGAGGACGCCGCCACCCGCGCCGTCTATCAAAAAGAGCGCGAGACTTACGGCTTTCGCATTCTCGACTATAAGGTCGACAAGGATTCGGCTTCGCCGCGCGCCTGCTTCCAATTCTCCGAATCTCTGGCCGCCGGGCGCATCGATTTTGCCTCTTATGTCAGCGTCGCCGGCATCGACCGGCCGGCCGTCTCGACCGACGATCAGCAGATTTGCGTTGACGGCCTGCAGCACGGCATGCGCTATAAGATCGCGTTGCGCCAAGGCCTGCCGTCAGCCGTCGGCGAAGCGCTGCTGCGCACTGCGACCTACAATATTTACGTGCGCGATCGCGCGCCGCAGGTGCATTTCACCGGCAAAAATTATGTGTTGCCGCGCGTCGGCCAGCAAGGCATTCCGGTTGTCTCGGTCAACGTAAAAAAAGTCGCCGTGCAAATTTTGCGTGTCGGTGACCGCAGCCTGCTGCCGGTCATCAGTTCGAGCGATTTCCTCTCGCAGCTTTCGAGCTACCGGCTGCAGCAGTTCAAGGACAGCGATGCGCGCAAGATCTGGAAGGGCACGCTCGATGTCGCGAATGTGCTCAACAAGGATGTGACGACCGCATTCCCCGTCCTCGAAGCGGTGGGCGCGCTGGAGGCCGGCGTCTATATCATGACGGCCAAGCCCGGCGACGGGCTCAAGCCGTCGGATCAGGACGATGATGCCGACGTTGCGACGCAATGGTTCATTGTCTCCGATCTCGGCCTCACGGTTCTTTCGAGCCGCGACGGACTGCATGTCTTCGTCCGTTCGCTGACGACGGCCAAGCCGCTTGCCGGCATTTCGTTGCGTCTCGTCGCACGCGACAACGAAGTGCTTGCCGTCAAGCCGAGCGATGCCAACGGCTATGTGCGTTTCGAGCCGGGGCTGTCGCGCGGCACCGGCGGCCTGGCGCCGGGTCTCGTCGTCGCCGAGGACGGCAAGGGCGATTACGGCTTTCTTAATATGCAGCAGAGCGCGTTCGACTTGACCGACCGGGGCGTTGCCGGCCGCGACGTGACGCAGTCGCTCGATGCGCAGGTCTTCACCGAGCGCGGCGTCTATCGTTCGGGCGAGACCGTCTATGTCACCGCGCTGCTGCGCGATGCCAAAGGCGTCGCAAAGGAAGGCGTGCCGCTGACGCTCGTCGCCAGGCGCCCGGATGGCGTCGAATACAAACGCGTGCTGATTGCGGATCAGGGCGCTGGCGGGCGCAGCTATGGGCTCGCTCTGCTGCCGTCGAGCGCGAGCGGCACTTGGCGTGTGCAGGCCTATGTCGATCCGAAGGGCGCGCCGGTCGGCGAGACGACCTTCCTCGTCGAAGATTATGTGCCGGAACGGCTCGATTTCACGTTGAAGCCGGCCGAGACGCAGGTGCGCGCCGGCGATACGACCACAATCGACACCAATGCGCGCTATCTTTACGGCGCGCCGGGCGCCGATCTCGATGTCAGCGGTGCGGTAACGGTCGAGGCGGCGGGAAACCACGGGCTGCCGGTTCTGCAAGGCTACGAAGCGGGGTTGCAGGACCAGAGCTTCGAAGCCGTCAGCAAGGACTTGCCGACGATCGTGACGACGGACGCAAAGGGCGACGCCACGATCGACGTGCCGATCCCCGATGCCGCAGCGACGCAGCCGCTCGAAGCGAAGATCGTTCTGCGCGTCGGCGAGCCAGGCGGCCGCGCGGTCGAGCGCAGCCTGACACTGCCGATCCTGCCGAAGGGCGGCCTTATCGGCGTGAAGAAGGATTTTACCTCGCTGGGTGACGGCGATATCGCCAATTTCGATGTCATCGCCATCAATGCGACTGCGGCACGCGTCGCGCGCAAGGGCGTCGCCTGGTCGCTCTATCGGCTGACGACCGATTACCAATGGTACAATCAGGACGGCCATTGGGATTTCGAGACGGTAAAATCTTCGCGCCGCGTCGCGACGGGGACGCTTGATCTCTCGGCGGATGAGGCCGGAAAGATTTCGGCGCCGGTCGAACTCGGCGACTATCGCCTCGATCTGACGAGCGCCGATCCGAACGATGCGCCGACCAGCGTCACCTTCGGCGTCGGCTGGTCGGGCGAGGCGACGGCCGATGCGCCCGATCTGCTTCAGATGACTCTCGATAAGAAGGATTACGCGCCGGGCGAGGCGATGAAGATCAAGATCGTCTCGCGCTTTGCCGGCACGGCGACGATCGCGATCCTCAACGATCAACTGAATTATTCGTCGCTCGTCGATCTGAAGAAGGGCGACAACAGCGTCAGCGTGCCGGTCAGCGCCGATTGGGGCGCCGGCGCTTATGCGGTCGCTTTTGCGCATCGGCCGCTCGATCAGGCGGCGCAGCGCAATCCCGGCCGGGCGCTCGGGCTCGCTTGGTTCAGCGTTGCCGCCGCGAGCCACAAGCTCGGTATCGCCTTCGGCACGCCCGACAAGCTGCGGCCGCATCAGCATATCAGCGTGCCGATCACGCTCGCGGGCCTCGCCCCAGGCGAAGAGGCCTATGTCACGCTGGCCGCCGTCGATGTCGGCATTCTTAACCTGACGCATTATCAGACGCCGGACCCGAGCAATTATTTCTATGGCCAGCGCACGCTCGCATCGGAAATTCGCGATCTCTATGGCTTCCTCATCGATGGCATGCTCGGCACGCCCGGCGCGATCCGCTCCGGCGGCGATGCGGGCGGCGAGCTTCAAGGCAACAAGCCGACCGAGGCGCCGCTCGCGCTCTTCTCCGGCGTGGTGAAGGTCGGACCGGACAGCAAGGCGCAGGT
The DNA here is from genome assembly GCA_021780015.1 of Pseudomonadota bacterium. Lineage (GTDB taxonomy): Bacteria > Pseudomonadota > Alphaproteobacteria > Rhizobiales > Beijerinckiaceae > Methylovirgula. Next base: position 2,669 of record JAJXZN010000266.1, on the reverse strand, counting down.
GGGCTTCGATCTGCCGCCCTTCAATGGCACGATGCGGCTTGCGGCGATCGCCTGGACGGCGAGCAAGGTCGGCAGCGCCAGCGCCGATATCATCGTCCGCGATCCTGTCGTCGTGCAGCCGACACTGCCGCGTTTCCTCGCCTTCAAGGATCATTCGCAGCTCTATCTGCAGATCGATAACGTCGAAGGCGCGCCCGGGCTTTATGCCTACGATGTCACGGCCGACGGGCCGGTGACTGTGGCAGGGCACGCCCATGGTGCACTGCGGGTCGGAGCAGGCCAGCGCACATCGTTGTCCGTGCCGATCGTCGGCGCCGGCATCGGCGAGGCAAGCATCGTCTTCAAGATGCACGGCCCGAAGTTCTCCACCGAACGCACTCTCGCGCTCAATGTCGAGGCGGGGACGCCGAATATCTATCGCCGTATCGTCCGGCAGCTGGCGCCGGGCAGCTCCTTCCTCGTGACGAAGGATGTGACCGCGGAATTCCTGCCCGGCACCGGCCGCGTCTCTGCCGCCGTGGCCAGTCTCTCCGGCATCAATGCGGCGGGGATTCTGCAATCGCTCGCCGATTATCCGTTCGAATGTTCGGAGCAGCTCGTCAGCCGCACCATGCCGCTGCTTTACGTCAGCAAGCTCGCCGACCCGCAGGCGCTCGCCTTCGACGTCGGCATCGCCGATCGCGTCAATCGCGCCATTTCGCTCCTGCTGGCGCGGCAGGATTCAAGCGGCGCCTTCGGGCTGTGGTCGGCGGACAGTGCCGACGATTCCTGGCTTGATGCTTTTGTCACCGATTTTCTGACGCGGGCGCGCGAGGAAAATTACGACGTGCCGCAGCCGGCCTTTGAACAAGCGCTCGATCGTCTGCGCAATTATGTCGCCAATACCAGCGAGGTCGAAGCCGGGCAGGCGCCGGCGCTCGCTTATGCGATCTATGTTCTCGCCCGCAACGGCAGGCCGGTGATGGAGGATTTGCGCTATCTCGCCGATACGCAGCTTGCCGTCTTTCGGACGCCGCTGGCGCGGGCGCAGATCGCCGCAGCGCTCGCTCTGCTTGGCGACCGCGGCCGGGCGGAAAAAGTCTTTGCCGCGGCAAGCACGACGCTCCAGCACGTCAACGACGACGACGCGCTCACGCGTACCGATTTCGGCTCCCGCCTGCGCGACGGCGCGGGCCTCCTGACGCTCGCGGTCGAAGGCGGGGCCGACAGTGCGCAGATCAATCAAGCGGTGCAGGTCGTCGAAAATGCCCGTGACGCCATCAGCTACACCAGCACGCAGGAAGAATCCTGGATGGCGCTTGCCGCCGAAGCGCTTGCGGCGCGCGACGCGTCGATCTCGCTTGGCATCGACGGCACGACGCATAGCGGCGCCTTTTATCGGACCTGGCTCGCTGCGAGCCTGGCCGCCGCGCCGGTCAAACTCGCCGATCAGGGCTCGCAGCCGGTCAATCTGGCCTTGACGACCACCGGCAATCCGATCGTGCCGGAGCCGGCGGCGGGGCAGGACTACACGATCGAGCGCGGCTATTATTCGCTCGATGGGACCCCGATCGATCCGACGAAGATCAAGCAGAACGACCGCCTCGTCATCACCCTGAAAGTGACCGAAAGCGCCGCCGCCTATTCGCACCTCGTCCTTTCCGATCCCTTGCCGGCGGGACTCGAGATCGACAATCCGGATCTTTACGACGGCGGCGATGTCGATGCGCTCTCGTGGGTCAAGAGCGACGTGCAGCCGATCCATACCGAATATCGCGACGACCGCTTCGTTGCGGCCTTCGATCGCGACGGCCAGTCGGCGGCGACCTTCGCCGTCGCCTATATCGTCCGTGCCGTCACCCCCGGCCATTACGTGGCGCCGGCGGCGACGATCGAGGATATGTATCGCCCGCAGCGCTACGCCCGCACCGAGACCGGCGCGGTCACGATCTCGGCTGCGAAATGAAGCTGCGGCGCTGGCTGATCTTTTTCGGCGCCGCGCTGCTCATCGCAGGCTTCAGCCTTTCGTGGGCTTGGGATGATTATTTCGCGAGCCTCAATCCGCTCGATCTGACCGTCGCTGAGCGCACCTCGCCGGTGGTGCTCGATCGCGACGGCAAATTGCTGCGCGCCTTCACCATGACGGACGGGCGCTGGCGCCTGCCGGTCACCGCGCAAGAGGTCGATCAGCGCTTCGTCGCCATGCTCCTCGCCTACGAGGATCAACGCTTCTACGCGCATCACGGCGTCGATGCCGAGGCGCTCGCCCGCGCCGCACTGCAATTTGCGACCCGCGGGCATATCATTTCAGGCGGCTCGACATTGACCATGCAGGTCGCGCGGCTGCTCGAACCGCGCAAGGAGAAATCGATCGCCGCGAAAGTGCGCCAGATGGCGCGCGCGCTGCAGCTTGAATCGCAATATGCCAAACCGGTCATCCTCAATCTCTATCTCGTGCTCGCGCCCTATGGCGGCAATATCGAGGGCGTGCGCGCCGCGAGCCTCGCCTATTTCGGCAAGGAGCCGAAGCGGCTCAGCATTGCCGAAGCGGCGCTGCTCGTGGCGCTGCCGCAGGCGCCCGAGGCGCGCCGGCCGGACCGCTTCGCGGCGCGGGCGCGCGCGGCGCGCGATCGCGTGCTCGAGCGCGCCTATCGGCACGGCGTCATCACTTTGGCGGAGCGCGATGAAGC